>DATBGA010000014.1:0-8306 GCA_036558225.1 Candidatus Methylomirabilota bacterium
GTCCTAGGGCTTGACGCTGGTGTCGCCGTTGACCATGCCGACCCGGGCCAGGGGCACGCCCAGCTCCTCGGCCACGATCATGGCCAGTACGGTGTCGGAGCCCTGCCCGATCTCGCTGGCCCCGGTGAGCAGCGAGACCCGGCCGAAGTCGTCGAGCTTCAGGATGGCCCCGCAGCCGTCGGAGCGGTAGACGCGCGCGCCCCCGCCCACGTGGAACATGCCCGCGTAGCCCACCCCCCGGCGCCAGCCGGGCCGCGGGGGCGGCACGGCCGCGCGGATCTCGCGCTCCACCGCGTCCAGGCAGGCGGTCATGGCGCAGGAGGTGATCACGTTGCTCTGCGGGTTGACGTCGCCGGGGCGGGTGGCGTTGCGGCGGCGGATCTCGACGCGGTCGAGGCCCAGGCGCTCGGCCAGGTCGTCCATCTGGGCCTCGATCGCGAACGTGGACTCGAGGTTGCCGTAGCCCCGCATGGAGCCCGAGTAGGGGTTGTTGGTGTAGACGATCGTGGTGTCGAAGCGCACCGCGGGCACCCGGTAGAGGCCGGCGGTGGTGGAGAGCATCACGTAGGGCGTGGTCGAGCCCCAGGAGACGTAGGCGCCGTTGTCGATCACCACGCGGGCGTCGCGGGCGAGGAGCCGGCCCTGGCCGTCCGCCGCGGTGCGCAGGTGGATCCGGCAGGGCTCGCGGGTGGGGCTCGCGACGAACTCCTCCTCGCGGTCGAATACGATCTTCACCGGCCGGCCGACGTGCCGGGCCAGCAGCGCCGCGATGATGTCGATCGGGTAGAGGTCCAGCCCCCGGCCGAAGTTGCCGCCGACCGGCGGCTGGATCACCCGGATGCGGTCCCCGGAGATCCCGAGCGCCTCCGCGAGGTCCTTCTGGAAGAGGAAGGGGATCTGCGTCGTCGACCACATCGTGAGGTTCCCGCGCGGGTCCCACTGGGCCGCCGCGGCCATCGTGCCGAGGCACGCCGTGGTGACGTAGTTCAGCCGGTACGTCCCCTCGACGATCACGTCGGCCTCGCGGAAGGCGCGTTCGACGTCGCCGGCCGTGAACTTGTACGCGAAGTTGACCAGGTTGCCGGGGAACTGCGCGTGGATCCGCGGTGCCTCCGGCCGGAGCGCCGCCTCGGGGTCGAACACCGCCGGCAGCTCCTCGTAGTCCACCTCGATCAGCCGGCACGCCTCGGCGGCGATCTCCTCGGTCTCGCCCGCCACCGCCGCCACCTCGTCCCGGATGCAGCGGACCACGTCGGCCTTCAGTGCCAGGTGGTCCTTCGCGTACCCGAACGGGTGCTGCTCGACGTTCCGGCCGGTGACTACGCCCAGAACGCCGGGCAGGGCCTCCGCGCGGCTCGTGTCGATCCGCGTGATGCGGGCGTGGGGGACGGGCGTCCGCAGGATCTTGCCCCACGCCATGCCCGGGATCTCGAGGTCGGGAAGGTACTGGACCGCGCCCGTCACCTTCTCGACGGCGTCGAGCTTGGTCACGCGCGTGCCGATGACGCGGAACGGCCGGGCCGGCCGGGGACTCGCGGGAGCGCTCACCGGCGACGCCCCGGCGATCTCGCACGGCCCGCGGCGGCCGGGGACCCGCTCATGCTCCAGCGCCCCGCGCCGCCCGCATGCGCGCCGCCGCCATCTGGACGGCGCGGATGATCTTGACGTAGCCGGTGCACCGGCACAGGTTTCCCTCGAGGCCGGCGCGGATCTCGGCCTCGCTGGGCTCGGGCGCCGCCTCGAGGAGGGCCGCGGCGGCCATGATCATCCCCGCCGTGCAGAAGCCGCACTGGGCGCCCCCCTCCTCGAGGAATCCCTGCTGGACCGGGTGGAGGGACGGCGGGCGGGCGTCGGAGCGCGCGTGCCAGCGCGCGGCCAGCCCCTCGATCGTCGTGACCTCGCCGCCGTCGACATCGAGCGCCAGGATGAGACACGCGGTGGCCGGCCGGCCGTCGACCAGGACCGTGCAGGCGCCACAATCGCCCGTGTCGCACGCGAGGTTCGTCCCCGTGAGGCGGAGATCGCTCCGGAGCACCTCGAGGAGCGTGCGAGAGCCCGGCACCTCGCGGCGCACGCGGCGCCCGTTGACTGTCAGCTCGAGCGGATACCGGTCCGCCACCGCCCGATCATCCACCGGCGAGCGCCCGCCGGACCAGGGCCCCGACCATCTCGCGGCGGTACTCCGCGGTCGCGCGCACGTCGCCGATCGGGCGCGCCGCGGCCATCGCCAGTCCGGCCGCCCGCTCGATGGCGGCCGGCCCGAGACCGCTCGCCACGAGCGCGGCTTCCGCCGCCGGCACGCGGAGGGGCGTCGGCGCCACGGCGCCGAGCGCCAGACGCGCCTCGGCGACGCGGTCACCTTCGCGCCGGAGCGCCAGCGCGACTCCGGCGACGGCGATGTCCATCGCGCGCCGCACGTCGAGCCGCTCGTACCGGACGGTCCACCCGGCGTGCTTCCGGCGAAGCTCCACCCACGCGAGGAGCTCGGCCTCGGTGAGCGCCGTCTGCCCCGGCCCCCGGAAGAACTGGTCGAGCGGGAGCCGCCGCGGCCCCGCGGGGCCGACGATCCCGACCTCGGCGTCGAGGACGAGCAGCACCGGCGAGAGGTCGGCCGCCGGCGAGGCGTTGCAGAGGTTCCCGCCGACCGTGGCGAGGTGCCGGATCGCGGGCGACCCCATGTAGCGGGCCGTGAACGGTAGCACCGCGTACTCGGCCTGGATGGTCGGGTGATCGATGAGCGCCGCGAGCGTCGTGAGCGCGCCGAGCCGGATCGCGCCCACACTCACCTCGATCCGGTCGAGCCCCGGGATGCGCTTGACGTTGATCACCGCCGGCGGCCGCTTCCCCCGCTGAGGCTGGCGCAGGTGCACCATGAGATCCGTGCCGCCCGCCAGGATCGCCGCGCGCGGCTCCGCGGCCAGGAGCCGGCAGGCCTCCTGAAGCGTCGCAGGGCGGTGATAGGCGAACGAAGGCCTCATCCGGATCCTGACCTCTGCGCGACACGCGCCCAGCATGGCCACGCGGACAATGGCGGGGCCGGACCGCAGTATCGGGCGACCTTTGGTTCCGACTGGGCAGGAGAAGTGGTCATCGCCCGAGTCCGGGAGCAGTCTAGCACCGGGCCGCTTCCCCCTGCATCGCGCCGACGGTCAAGCCGCGGCCACCCATCCATGGCAGCCACCTCGCGCAGGCGGCGAACGGACCGACCGGGAGCGCGGGAACGTGTTGCCAGGCTATTCGACGACACGCTGGCGTCGCAGGGCGTCGATGCGCTCGCGCGGGTACGCCAAGAGCTCGCGAAGCACGGACTCCGTGTGCTCGCCGAGCCCGGGCGGCGGCAGCGGGTGGAAAGGCGGCGCGTCCGCCGCCTTGATCGGCGTCCCCAGGGTGCGGAGTGCGCCGAGCTTCGGATGCTCGAGGTCGACCACCATCCGGCGCAGCAACACCTGTGGATCGGTCACGACCTGGTCCACCGTGTTGATCGGCGCAACCGGCACGCCCTCTCGCTGCAGCCGTTCGAGCCACTCGGCGGTCGCCCGCGCCGGGAAGACCGCCTCGAGCACGGGGAGCAGCTCCTCGCGCCGCTCCACCCGCTTCGGATTCGAGTCGAACCGGGTGTCGGCCGCGAGGTCCGGCCGCTCGATCGCGCGGCAGAACCCTGCCCAGAACTTCTCCGCGAAGACCGCCACCACCACGTGCCCGTCGCGTGTCGGAAAGGCCTGGTAGGGCACGACCGAGGCATGCCCCGAGCCGACCCGGCCGGGCACCCGGCCGTCCGCCCAGAAGTACTGGGCGATGTACGTCAGGAGCGAGACCTGGCCGTCGAGGAGCGAGAGGTCGAAGTGCGCCCCCTCTCCGGTCCGCTCGCGCCGGAACAGCGCGCTCGTGACGGCGAGCGCGCCGAACATGCCGCCCGCGAGGTCGCCCATCGGGAGACCCATCCGCGCTGGGGGCCGGCCGGCCTCGCCGGTGAGACTCATCCCGCCGCCCATCGCCTGGAGGGCGAGGTCGAAGGCGGGCCACTCCCGGTACGGCCCGTCCTGCCCGAAGGCCGAGATCGAGCAGACGATCAGGCGGGGGTTGATGGCCCGGAGCGTCTCCGGCGCGCACCCGAGGCGGGCCATGACGCCCGGGCGGAAGTTCTCCCAGACGACGTCGGCCACCCGGCAGAGGTCGTGGAGGACCGCCTGGCCCTCGGGCCGCTCGAGGTCGAGAGCCACGCTCTTCTTGTTCCGGTTGATCGAGAGGAAGTACGCGCTCTCGCGGCCGGGCCCGAGGAACGGCGGCCCCATCCCGCGCATCGGGTCCCCGCCGCCGGGCTGCTCGATCTTGATGACCTCGGCCCCGAGATCGGCCAGGAGCATCGAGCCGTAGGGCCCGGCCAGCATGCGCGAGAGATCGAGGACCCGGACACGGTCCAGAAGCGTCACGGAGTCACCCCCACGTGTTGAGCAGAGTCACTGCAGCACTGTCGGTCGGTCTGTCAGCGCTCGAAGCATCCGACCTACCGTCGCCGGGCCAGGACGTCGTAGGAGGGCTGGCCGGCGCGGAACGAGACGCCGTCGCCGTCGTAGAGGTCGGTGACGACGACCACGTCGAAGCCGTGGCGCCGGAGGGCGGCCTCCATCTCCTCGACCGAGTACAGCCGCATCACGTGGCGCTCGTAAGCGACGTGCTGCGGCGTCTCGAGCGTGAGGTCGACCGAGAGGGTGCGCGCCGCCTCGTCGAAGCGGCCGCGGCTGTCGGCCGAGATGCGCCCGCTCGCCACCGCCCGGGAGTTGTGGAACGTGTAGCGGCGGCGGCCGGCCGGTGTGATGAAGTCGAAGAGGAAGAGCCCGCCCGGCCGGATCCGAGTCCGGAGCTCCGCGAGAAAGCCGTCGAGCCCGCGCTCCTGCGCCCCGACGTACGCGACGACGTCGTCGATGGCCGTGACCAGGTCGAACGTAGGGACCGGGCGGACGCAATCCAGTGACCCGCACACCCGGGCCAGACGGCCCCCCGTGCCCTCGAGCCGCGCCCGCACCAGCATCTGGTGGAGCAGGTCGAGGCACACCGAGCGGAACCCGGCACGCGCCCAGTATCGGCTGTACCGGCAGGTCCCCGCGCCCACGTCGAGGTGACGTCCGGTCCGGACCCCGGCCGCCACGACCAGCCCCGAGGCGCCGACGAACCACCGCCGGATCCCGCGAGGCTCGAAGAGCTGGGCGAAGTAGGGCGCGAGCGTCGCGTAGGGTCGCTCGGGGCGCGGCGGTGCCGCGGAGGAGGACGTCGGGCTCACGCCTTGCGCCCGCACACGGTGAGGACGATCTGGGCGCAGACGAACCGGCCGGCACGGTCGGCCTCGATCAGGCTCTCCACCCAGCGGACGGCGTCGGCGGGCGCGATCGCGCCGGCCGCGGCGGCCCGCTCGGCCTTGTCCCGGAGCTTCAGCACCTCCTCGTCGTACCCGGTCGCGACGGCCGCGTAGGGCGTGACGGAGACCGCCGCCAGGCCCGCGTCGCGGAACAGCCCGGGGAGCCTTCGCCCCACGCGGCCGCTCTCCATCCGGTCCGCGTGGTGCGCGAGGATCCGCCGGGTGAGCTCGAGATCGACCGCCTCCACCACCAGGCTGTCGTAGTCGGTGTCGCTCACGGCTACGCGGCCCCCCGTCCTCGTCACGCGCGCCATCTCGGCGAGCGCCTTCCGGGGATCGAGCAGGTGATGGAACACGCGATCGGCCCGGCAAGCGTCGAACGTCTCGTTCTCGAAGGGGAGCGTGTAGGCGTCGCCGACCCGGAAGTCCACGGGCCGCGGCAGGCCGAGGGCGCGCGCGCAAGCCTCGCGGATCTTGTCCTCGCTCGCATCGATGCCGGTCACGGACACGTCCTGCGCCTGGCCCGCGATGGCGCGGGCGTCCTCGCCGGTGCCGCAGCCCACGTCCAGGACATGGTCCCCGCCCGCGAGGGCGAGCAGCTCGAAGCTCCGCGCCTTGTAGCCGAGCCAGGCGGCCTCTGCGGTCCCCACGTCAGCGGTCAGAACGCGGTCGGTTCCTTGTGCTCGCCCCACACGTCGCGGAGGGCGCCGGCCATCTCCCCGAGCGTGGCGTAGGCCCGCACCGTCTCGAGGATCGGGGGCATGAGGTTGTCGCGACCCCGGGCGGCGTCGCGGAGACGCGCGAGCGTCCGGTCCACGGCGCTCTGTTCCCGCTCCCGGCGCAGGCGGCGGAGCCGGGCGACCTGCGCCTCGGCCACCTTCGGATCGAACGCGTAGAGCTCGATGGCGTCCGAGGCCTCGCGGGCGGCGTCAGGTGCGACGTGGCGGTTCACCCCGACCTTCGGGTACTCGCCCGACAGCATCATCTGCTCGAACCGGTAGGCCTGGCGCGCGACCTCCGCCTGGATGGCACCCGATTTGACGCCCTCGACGATGCCGCCCATCCGCTCGACCCGTTCCATCTCGGCGCGGATCCGCGCCTCCATCTCGGTGGTCAGTGACTCGACGAAGTAGGAGCCGGCCAGGGGGTCGACGGTGTCCGCGACGCCCGTCTCCTCGGCGCAGATCTGCATCGTGCGGAGGGCGATCAGCTGGGCCTTGGGGGACGGAATCGTGTAGGCCTCGTCGTAGGTCGGGAGCGCGCTCGTCTGGCACCCGGATAGCGCCGCCGCGAGGCTGTAGTAGGCGCCCCGCACGATGTTGTTCTCGGGCTCCTGGACGGTGAAGCCGGAGCCGCCGCCACCGATCAGGGACCGGAACATCATCGACCGCGGGTTCTGCGCCCCGAATCGCTCCTTCATGAGCCGCGCGTACAGGCGCCGGCCCGCGCGGAACTTGGCAACCTCCTCGAAGAGCCGGCCCCAGCACGTGAAGTTGAACGACAGGCGCGGCGCGAACTCGTCGACGGACAGGCCGCGCTTCACCAGGAGATCGGCATAGGCGGCGACGATCAGGAGCCCGTAGGCCATCTCCTGGGCGGGCGTGCACCCCGCCTCGCGGATGTGGTAGCCGCAGACGGAGATGGGGTTGACCTTCGGCGCGTGCCGCGCGCAGAACTCCGCGATGTCGCAGACCAGGCGGAGCGACGGATCCACCGGATATACCCACGTGCCGCGGGCGACGAACTCCTTGAGGATGTCGTTCTGGGGAGTGGTGACCACCCGGTCCCAGGCGACGCCCTGCTTCTCCGCCACCACGAGGAACATCGCCTGGATGAAGGCGGCCATCGAGTTGATCGTGAAGGAGATGGAGACGCGGTCGGCGGCGATGCCGTCGAACGCCTCCTCCATGTCGAGGAGGGAATCGATCGCCATTCCCACCCGGCCCACCTCGCCCTCGGCGCGCGGGTCGTCGGAGTCGAGCCCCAACTGCGTCGGCAGGTCGAAGGCGACGTTGAGCGCGTCCTGGCCGTGGGCCATCAGGTACTTGAAGCGGGCGTTCGTCTCCGCCGGCGTCCCGAAGCCGACGTACTGCCGCATCGTCCACACGCGCGAGCGGTACATGTGGGGATGGATGCCGCGGGTGAACGGGTATTCGCCGGGCTCGCCGAGGTCGCGCCCGTAGTCGAGGCCCGCCACGTCGGCGGGGCCGTACACCGGCTTCACCTCGATCCCGTCCAGATACGTCACGTCCCGCAGCTTCTTGTCTCCTCGCGGCTCGGCCATCGACCCGCTCCTCCCTAGGCGTCCGACCGGCGGAACGATCGGAAGTAGGACACGATCTCCGGCAGCGGCGTCCCCATCGGGAAGACGGCGTCCACCCCCATCGCCCGGAGGGCCGCGGTGTCGCGCGCGGGAATCGTGCCGCCGACCACGACCGCGACGTCGCCGGCATCCGCCGCCCTCAACCGCTCGATGAGGCGCTCCGACAGCGTGAGGTGAGCGCCCGAGAGGACCGACAGCCCGATGACGTCCACGTCCTCCTGGACGGCCTCCGCGACCAGCTCGTCGGGAGTCCGCTTCAGCCCCGAGTAGACAACCTCGATCCCGGCGTCGCGGAGGGCGTGCGCCACGACCTTGGCGCCGCGGTCGTGGCCGTCGAGGCCCGGCTTCGCGATCAGCACCCTGAGCGGACGGTCCGTCACCGCGGCGTTCCGGTCGGCCTGAAGGCCGGCAGGTAGCGCGGCTGTCCCTGCGGATCGTCGGCGACCCGCACCGGCGCGAGCCGCACGGGATCGCCCACGCGGAGCGTCGCCGGGTCCGCGACGTGAAGGAGCGGGGCGAACACGCGGAGCCCCGCGACCTCCACCATCGCGAACACGAGCGGCTTCGGAAAGCCGGCCGGCACGCCGGTCTCCTGGACGCTGAAGCCGTGGATCCGGCCCTCGGACGGGA
>DATBGA010000015.1:0-60139 GCA_036558225.1 Candidatus Methylomirabilota bacterium
CGCCTGAGGCGCCGCCGGGCGGACCCCGCCCGGGAGGGGTCGGCCGGCCTCAACATGTAGGGTCGGCAGGTGTGTGGAGCGTCCACCGCTGGTATTTTTTCCTTGGACGGGTCCGCGAGCCCGTGCTATCAGTCTGTGACACTCATGCGGCTTCAGGGTGTGACGCTGTTCGGCTTCAAGTCCTTCGCGGACCGCACGGACGTCCGCATCCTCCCCGGCATCACCGCGATCGTCGGCCCCAACGGCTGCGGCAAGTCCAACATCTCGGACGCGCTCCGCTGGGCGCTCGGCGAGCAGAGCCCCAAGGCGCTCCGCGGCCACCGGATGGAGGACGTGATCTTCCACGGGTCGACCTCGCGGCGGCCCCTCGGGCTGTCCGAGGTCCTGCTCACGTTCTCGAACGAGGCCAACGAGCTGGCCGTGCCCTGGAGCGAGGTCGGGGTCGGGCGACGGCTCTACCGCGACGGCGAGTCCGAGTACCTGCTGAACAAGCAGGTCTGCCGGCTGAAGGACATTCACGACCTCTTCCTGGGCACGGGCGTGAACCCGAAGGCCTACGCGCTCATGGAGCAGGAGCGCCTGGCCCACATCCTCACCGCGAAGCCGCTCGACAGGCGGGTCTTCGTGGAGGAGGCCGCCGGGATCACGCGATACAAGCTCCAGCGCGCCGAGACGCTCGCCAAGCTCGAGGCGACGCGCCAGAACCTCCTGCGCGTGCGGGACGTGATGGACGAGGTCAAGCGCCAGCTCGCCTCCCTCGAGCGCCAGGCCAAGAAGGCGCAGCAGCACAAGGCGCTCCAGGCGGAGCGGCGGGGGATCGAGGTCGCCCTCCTGGCCGCGGAGCACGCCGCGCTCGCGGGCGAGGAGGAGCGCCTGGGCGCGGAGGAGGCGGCCGAGCGCAGCCGGGTCGAGACGGGCCAGACCCGCGTGGCGGCGGTGGGGGCGGCGCTCGAGCTGGCGCGCGCCGACGTCATGGCGGCCGAGCAGCGGGCGGCCGAGGCGCGGCACGCGCTCCAGCGGGCGGAGTTCGAGCTCGAAGGATCCGTGGGACGGGCTGAGCAGCTCCGCCTCGTCGAGCGCGACCTCGACGCCGAGGTCGGCCGGCTGGGCGACGAGGCGGAGGCCCTCTCGCTCCGCCTGAAGACCCTCGCCGAGGAGCGCCGCGCCAAGGGGACGCTCCTCGAGGGCCTGCGGCGCGACTTCGAGGAGCTCCAGGCGCGGGCCGAGGCCGAGGAGGCCGCGCTGGACGAGCTCCGCGTGCGCCTCCGGGGCGCCAGGGACGCGGCGGAAGGCCTGCGCGGAGATCAGGTCGGCCTCGCCGGGCACCGGACCGAGCTCGGGCAGATCCTGGGGGCGCTGGACGAGCGCCGGGAGCACCTCCATCGCCGGCTGGATCGCCTCAAGGGCGAGCGCGTCGAGGTGGACGCCGAGCGGGCCCGCATCGAGGCCGCGCGGGGCGTCGCCAGCGCCCGGGTGAGCGCCGCCGCGGCCCGCGTGGCCACGCTCGAGGTCGAGCTCCGCGAGCTGGCCACCGACGCGGGCGCGGCGGCGGCGGAGCGCGTCGCGGCCACGGAGGCGGCCGAGACATGTCGGGTGACCCTGGCGGCGCGACGGTCGAGCCTGGCCGCGCTCGCCGAGCTCGAGGCGCAACGGGCTGGCTACGCCCAGGGCGTCCAGGCCGTCTTCGCGGCGGCGGGGGAGGCGCGGCTCCGGGGCGTCGTCGGCACCGTCGCCGACCTCCTCGACGTGCCGAGGGAGCTCGAGCGCGCCGTCGAGGCGGCGCTGGGCGAGCGACTCCAGTGGGTGGTGATGGAGACGTTCGAGGCCGCGAAGGCGGCGCTCGGCTACCTCGGCCGCTCCGGCGGCGGGCAGGCAACGTTCCTGCCGCTGGACTGGCTGAACGGCAGCCCCGAGGCGCACGTGGGCACGGACCCGGGGGTCGTCGGGCTGGCGGAGGCGCTAGTCGCCTCGGGCCACCCGCGTCTGGTGGCCAACCTGCTCGGCTCGGTCGTCGTGGTACGCGACCTGGGCGCGGCGGAGCGCCTCTACGCGCAGAACGGCCACGGGGCGAGCTTCGTGACGGTCGGGGGCGAGCTCCTGAGCCCCCCGGGCGCCATCGGTGGCGGCCGGGCGTCCGGCGGCGGCGACGCCTCGCTCCTCGCGCGGAAGCGCGCGATCCGCGATCTGGGTGCCGAGGTCCGACGGCTGGAGGCCGAGGTCGAGGAGACCCAGGAGCGAGGCCGCCGGGCCGAGGCCCGCGTCGCCCTCCTCGACGATACCCAGCGCGCCCGGGCCACCGCGCGCGAGGCGGCCGAGGCCGAGCGGCTGACGGCGTCGAAGGACCTCGAGCAGGTCGTCCGCGAGGCCGAGCGGGTCGGGCTGGCGGCGGAGGCGCTCCGCGCCGAGGTTGCCCAGCTTCGCGGGGATGCGGCCGGCGTCGAGGCCGAGGCGCAGGTCCAGCGCCAGACGCTCGCGGGCGTCGAGGCGACGGCGGCGCGCGTGGCGGCCGAGATCGCGGATCTCCTGGGGCGGATCGAGACCGACTCGGAGGACGAGGCCCGGCGCTCGCAAGCCTTCCTGGACGCCCAGGTGGAGCTGGCGGCCCTGGCCGGGCGCGTCGACACGATCCAGTCCGATCTGGTCCGGAACGAGGCCGACGAGCGGGAGGCCCAGGAGCGGATCCGGGCGGGTGAGGAGCGCCTCGTGACGCTCCGGGCGCGCCTGGAGGACGGCGCGGCGGAGCGCCGCCGGCTCGACGCCCGCGCCGAGGCGGTGCGCGGGGAGCGGGACCAGCTCGAGAGCGTCGCCCGGGTCGCCGCGGAAGCGGTGCGCGAGCGCGCGGACGCGGTCACGCGCGCCGGCGACGATCTCCGCGAGAGCGAGGGCGAGCTTCACCGGGCGACGCGGGCGGTCCAGGAGCACGCGATCCGGCTGGTCGAGCTCCGCGTCCGGCGCCAGGACCTCGAGGCCGACGCGCGGCGCCGCTTCGAGGCGGAGCCGGAGGCGCTGCGTGAGGCCCACGATCCGGATCGGGATCTCGGCGAGGCGCGGGCGCGGCTCGAGGCGGTCGCCGAGCGGATCGTCGCGCTGGAGCCGGTCAACCTCATCGCGGACGAGGAGTATCGCGAGCTCGACGAGCGCCTGGGGTTCCTCCGGACCCAGCACGACGACCTGGCCTCGTCGATGCGTGACCTGGAGAAGGCGCTGCGCGGGATGACGCGGACGGCCCAGGAGCGGTTCAACGAGGCGTTCGAGGCCATCAACAAGAACTTCCAGGACCTCTTCACGCGCCTCTTCGAGGGGGGGCGCGCCGAGCTGCGACTCGTCGAGGCGCCGGAGGGCGGCGACCCGATGGAGACGGGGATCGAGATGGTCGCCCAGCCGCGCGGCAAGCGGCTCCAGGCGATCTCGCTCCTCTCGGGCGGGGAGAAGGCGCTCACGGGGCTGGCCCTCCTGTTCGCGATCTTCTACTACCGGCCGAGCCCCTTCTGCCTGCTCGACGAGGTGGACGCCCCGCTGGACGACGCGAACATCCACCGCTTCACCCGGGTCCTCCGGGAGCTCGCCGGCCAGACCCAGTTCATCGTGATCACGCACAACCGGAAGACCATGGAGGCGGCCGACGTGCTGTACGGCGTCACCATGGAGGAGCCGGGACTCTCCCGGATCGTCTCCGTCAACCTCGCCTGACGCGACGGCGAGCGCAGCGGGAGCGTGGACGCCCGTCGTAGCGGCGCCGCAGACGCCGTGCGTTCCGGTCGATTCGACCGCGTCGTCCGGTCGATGACCCCTGCGGCGTGCGCCGATCTGGCCGTTCCGGGAGAGCGAGCCGCGGCCCTTCGGCTCCTGGGATTCTGCGTGCTGATCGCCCTCCTGACCTACGGTTTCAACCTGTTCAACGTCCATCTCTCGATCGACAACGAGGTCGCCGCGTTCGGGGTTCGCTCCGGCCGCATCTGGCTCGCGCAGGGGCGGTGGGGCACCCATCTCCTGAACCGGTTCGTGCTGCCCCATCCCATCATTCCGGTCGTTCCCATGACGATCATCATCGTCGGTCTCGCGGGCAGCTATGTCCTGTCGGCGATGACGTGGCGCCGACCGATCGACATGGCACACTATGCCGCCGCCCCGTTCGCGCTCGCCTTCCCGGTGCTGGTTCACATCTCCAGCTTCCTCAGCCTCAGCTACGCGGTGGCCATCGGCTTTTGTCTGTCGGCATTCGCCGTCTGTCTCGCGGCGACGGGCGGGCGGGGTCCCCTCCTCGTGGCGATCCTGCCGCTGACGGCGGCGATCGGCATGTATCAGCCGGTGACCATGTTCCCGATGGTGTCCTTTCTGACCCTGTCGGCGATCCGCGTGCCCGCGGTGGGCATCGGGGAGACGCTCCGCCGTCTGAGCTGGTTCATGCTGGCGGTCGGGGCGTCCCTGGCCCTCTACTACGCGATCTGGCGGGCATGGGTGCCCTTCGACGGTGTCGCGCCCGGCTACGTCGGGCAATTCTTCAAGCTCGATGCGCTGGTGGCCACCCCGGGATCCACGCTCGCCGAGGCCGCGCGCTTCGCGTGGCTGATCCTCAGCGGCCAGAGCGACCTGTTTCTCGAGAAGCGTCACGCCTTCGCCGCGACGATGTGGCTCGCGGGGGCCGTCGTGCTGCTGGAGGCGTGGCGCGCGCGGCGCAGCCTCGGCCAGTTCGCGCTGCAGATCGTGCTGATCGGGGCCGCGGTGCTCTCGCCGCTGATGATCGCGGCGATCAACGCGGGCCAGCTGCCCTATCGCACCCTCCTGGGTGCGCCCCTTGGCCTCGCCGCCCTCGTGTTCGTGGCGATGTCGACGGCCCGCCTGCGTCTCGTTCGGGTGGCGCTCGTCCTGCTCTCCGCGGTGTGTCTCCTCGGCTTCGTCAACGGCGCGAATCGCCTCTTCTACATGCACTCGCTCGTCGTCGAGGCCGATCGCGACCTGGCCAATCGAATCGTGGACCGGATCCACGCCCTCGGCGGCCGGCCCGAGAGCCGGCCGACACCCGTCGAGTTCGTGGGCGCCCATTCGATGCGGGAGTCGCGGGCCTTTCCGAGAGTCTCGGGGTCGACTCTGGGAGCAAGCTTTTTCGAGTGGGACGGCGGCAATTCGGGACGGATAGTCCTGTTCATGCGATCCATGGGCTACGACCTGCGCCCGATATCGGGGGAGCGGCGCGGCGCGCTACTGGAGCGCGTCAAGACCATGCCCGCCTGGCCCGCCGAGGGGGCGGTGCAGCGTCTCGACGAGATCATCGTCGTCAAGTTCTCGGACTACACGTGGCTACAGCGCCGCCGGCTGGGCCTGCCGGGGTGAGCTCGGGGCATTCCGGGATTGTGGGCCCCCTGGTTTCGAGCGATCATGCTGGTCGATCCGAGATCGATCGGCGAGGATGACGGCGCCGACCCGTCGAGCATGGATCGCGCCCGCTCCGAGTCACGGCGATCCGGAGGGCGCTCGCCGCGGTGCGCATCTCCCCGGGCCGGGAGGCGGTAGTTGCGGCTGGTCATGACGCTTCTGGTGCGCGACGAGGCGGACATCGTTCGCCAGAACGTCGCGTTCCATCTCGAGCACGGCGTCGATTTCGTCATCGTGACGGACAATCGCTCCGTCGACGGGACACGGGACATCCTCGAGGAGCTGAGCCGCCAGGGGTCCCTCCGCGTCATCGACGAGCCGGGGGACGACTTCTCCCAGGACCGGTGGGTCACGCGGATGGCCCTTCTGGCCCGTGAGGAGCACGGCGCCGACTGGATCATCAGCGGCGACGGCGACGAGTTCTGGCGCGCGGCCTCCGGGGACCTGAAGGCCGAGCTGGCGGAGACGGACGCGGAGACCAACATGGTCGTCTGCGCCCGCCGGCACATGGTCTTCCCGCACGATCGGCGCCCGGGCGGCCCGTGGTACCGGGACCTCGTCTACCGGGTCGCCCGCCCTCTTCCGATGCCGACCCTGCGCGATCCACTGGCGGATGCGCTGCCCGCCCCGTACTTCTACCTGGATCTTCCCGCCAAGGTCCTGTACCGCGCTCGCGGCCTCGAGGCCGCTCACCCGGGCAACCACTGGGCGAGCTACGACACGGGCGCCCGGGGCGCGAGCGGTTCCGTCGAGGTCTACCACTATCCGGTCCGGAGCTTCGACCAGTTCTCGAGGAAGGTCCGCAATGCCGGCTCCGGGCACCTGCGCAACACGACGGCGCCGCCGCTGGCGGGCTGGCACCACCGGCGATGGTACCGGATGCTGCTCGCGGGGGACGGGGAAGTGGCGTTCCGTGAAGCCCTTCCATCCGGGCAGCGACTCGACGCCGACCTGCGCGACGGGACGGCGGTCGTCGACCTGACCATGATCGACGGCCTGGCTCGCGTTTCGGGTGAACGACGTTTCGCGCCCCCCGGGTCCCGGTCGGGCGACGCCGGTGACACGTCGGACGGGCCGCGGCGCGACGGGAAGGCCACTCCGGTGTGCGTCCTGGGCATGCACCGAAGCGGCACGTCCGCGGTCACGCGGGTACTGAACCTGCTGGGGGTGCATCTCGGCCCTCCGGACCGACTCACGCGGCCCCTGGCGGACAACCCGGAAGGCTTCTGGGAGCACTCGAGCCTCGTGAGCGTGAACGACGCGATCCTCGCGCGGTTCGGCGGCAGCTGGGACGACCCGCCGGCGCTCCCGCCGGGATGGGAGCGATCCGAGACGATCGCGGACCAGCGAGAGCGCGCCATGCACCTGCTCGAGGCCGACTTCTCGGAAGCGCCTGAGTGGGGCTGGAAGGATCCGCGCACCTGCCTGACGCTGCCGTTCTGGCAGGCGCTGCTGCCGCCCATGCGCTACGTGATCTGTCTCCGCAGTCCGCTGAGCGTCGCGCGCTCGCTCCGGGATCGCGACGGCTTCTCCTCCGACAGGAGCGGGTGCCTGTGGCTTCTCCACGTCGCCTCCGCCCTGATTCGCACCGCGGGGCATCCCCGCCTGATCACGTCCTACGAGCGTCTCGTTGACGCATTCGAACCGGAGCTACGGCGGCTCGCCGAGTTCGTCGGACGCGCGGGCGCACTCACCGACGCGCTGAGCCGCGAGATCGGCGCGACGATCAGACAGGACCTCTGCCACCATCGGAGCTCCGTCCTGGAGACGCTCGACGATCGGACGCTTCCGTTCGCCGCGCGCGCCCTGTACGCGGCGCTCTGCCGCTCCGGCCAAGGATCCGGAGAGGGCGGGGAGGACGGGACGGAGGACCTGGCGGCCCTGGCGCGAGCCGCCATCGAGGACGAGACCGCCCTGACCACGCTACGTCTCCGTGCAGACCATGAGGGCCTCCAGGCCGCACATGAGAGGCTCGAGAGGACGGTGGCGCGGCTCCAGGCCCATCCCATGTGGCGCGGCTACCTGCGACTCCGGCGAGCCTGGATTCCCGAAGGCTCCCGGCGGGAGGCGACCCTGCGGCGCTGGCTCCAGGCCCGTCGGCCGAAAGAGGGCTGACGCCGGATTGAGGCTGTCGGTGGTGATCCTGAACTGGAACGCCGCCGAGGACACGGCGTCGTGTCTCCGGTCGGTCCAGGCCTGGGCGACGACGGGAGTCGTCGGAGAGCCGGTGATCTGGGTGGTGGACAACGGGTCGCGGCCGCCCGGGATCCAGGCGCTCCGCGCGGCGTTCCCCGGGGTGCGCATCCTCCCGAGCCCCGTGAATCGAGGCTTCGCGGGCGGCAACAACCTGGGGATCGAAGCGGCGCTGGCCGGCGGGGCCGACGCGGTCCTCCTGCTCAACAACGACGCGTCGCTGGACGCGTCGAGCGTCGCGGCGATGCTGGAGACCCTGGCGTCCGATCCCGGGATCGGCGTGGTCGGGCCGACCATCTGGCACCGGGGGCGGTGCGTGTCGGTCGGCGGGCGGAACATCGCCCGACACGCCGCCACGCACCTCAGGCCCCGGGAGCCGCCGACGACCGCGTTCGACGTCGACTACGTGTCGGGCACGGCGGCGGTGATCAAGCGGCAGGTGTTCGAGGCGGTCGGTCCCCTGGACGAGGACTACTTCTTCGGCGGGGAGATGGCCGATCTGTGCGAGCGGGCTCGCCTCGTCGGCTTCCGGTCGGTGACGGATCCCCGCGCGCAGGCCCGGCACGACCTGGATCGCTCGTTGCGGGACCGGCAGGCCCTGCACGTCTACTACAGCCTGCGAAATCGGTTCCTGTTCGTGCGCAAGCACCGCGCCGGGCGGCGGACCTGGTTCTACGCCGGCTGGACGGCGCGGGCGGCCCTGACGGCGGTGGCGGCGCTCTGCCGGGGCAACCCTGGGCGGGCCCGGGCTGCCGTTCTCGGCGCCCTCGACGGCGTCCGGGGACGCTTCGGAGGACGGAATGAGCGAGTCCGCTCGTAGCGGCGCTCGCCGCAGGACCCCGGCCGGGTGTCCGTTCCCGGCGGGCCGGCCCTCACCGTGCCGGGGGGTGGCGTCCTGAGGGTTCTCTATCTTCTCACCACTCCGCCCCCGGTGGTTCCCGGGACCGATGCCGTCGTGCAGGAGGTGGAGCTGCTCCGCGCCCGCTTCGGCGGCGAGGTGATGTACCTGCGTCCGTCATGGCGCGCGCGCGCCCGCTATCCGAGAGAGCTGCTCGGGCTTCACCGCCTTCGGACCATCCGGCGCTGGGACGCCCACGTCGACCTGCACCACGTCTACGCGCCTCAGCTGTTCCGGTTGCCGCTGCTGCGGTTGGTGAGACGGCCGGTCGTCTACACCGTCACCTCGGGGGTGGGCCCGGAATGCCGGCTGCCGGCGGCCTCGTACCTGCGCCGGCTGCGGGCGATCGTCGTACCGGGGCGGACGGACCTGGACGCCCTGACCGGGCGCGGGCTCGGCAACGCCCACCTGATCCGCCCGGGCATCGACGTGACATCCTTCGTCGACGCCCCGACGCCGGCCGGACCGGAATTCGTCCTGCTGTCAGGCTCCGCTCCCTGGACACTCGCGCAGTTCCGCACCAAGGGGGTGGATGCCCTGCTCGCGCTGGCGCGAGAGATGCGGGACGTGCGGCTCGTGTTCCTGTGGCGGGGCGTGCTCCTCCCGGAGCTCGTCGCCCGCGTGGAGAGATCCGGGCTGTCCGAGCGCGTGGAGATCCTGCGCGACCGGGTTGACGTGAGCCGGGTCTTGACGCGGGTCCACGCCGCGGTGGTGCTGGCGGGACAGCCGGGCCTCGTCAGGGCGTACCCTCACTCGCTCCTGGAGGCCCTCGCCGCCGCCCGGCCGGTCGTCGTCAACGACGGATCTCCGATGGCGGAGTACGTCCGGGCGACGGAGTGCGGTTGCGTCGTGCCCGGACTGGAGACGGCTGACCTGATCGCGGCCGTTCACGACCTCAGGCGGAGCTACGAGGCGTACCGGGCTCGCGCGCGCGTGGTGGGGAAGCGCGACTTCTCGCAGGAGGAGCTCGTTGACGCATACCGGGACCTGTACCACGCCGTCGCGGGCTGAGGGCGCGCGGCGGTCGGATCCCCGGTCTAGAGGTACTCGCCGTCGAAGGTCGGTCGCGCGAAGGCGCAGCGCACCGAGCGAGGGTCGCGGGGCCTGCCCGTCGAGCTGATCTGGTCGAAGCGAGCCCCGGTGGTGTCGGCCAGCCAGAACCCGTTGCTCCGTGCGAGCAGCCCGAGAAAGCGCTCCATGGCGTGCGCCATGGTCCCGTCATGCTGGCCGACTTCCGTCTCGAAGTCGACGTCGGAGAGGCCGAGATCGAGGAGTCCCTTCAGGGCCTCGGGACGGACCCAGAACATGGAGCCCGCGACGAAGTGGAAGTGGTCGGTCCCGGTGTCGACGCCGAGCCGAGCGGCGAGCGTCCGGACGTGCGCCCGGTTCGACCGCGCATCGCGTCCGATTCCCCAGTAGTAGGTGGACTGCAGGACCATCCCCGGCGCGCCGGCCATCGCGAGGCCGGGATGCTCCTCGAACATGCCGAGGATCCGGTCGATGGCGGCGGGCGAGCCGAGCAGGCCCTGGAGGATCTGCTTGCGCCACAGGGTGCCATCCTGTCGATGGGCGCTTCGCTTCGAGTGGACCTTGCAGATGAGGCGGTAGCGGGACAGGCCGACGGTGCCGAGCAGCTTGAGGAACGGCAGGATGTCTCGGCCGCGGTTCTCGCATTCCAGCACGGTGAGCTTCGGGAAGTCGCGGGACATCTGCCGTCGCACGGCGGCGCCGAGCGAGGGCGGGACGGTGACGAACAGGTCGAACGGCTCCGGGATGTTGTGGAGGTACCGGCGGACCTGCGGCCACAGCTCGTCGTAGTAGACATGTCCGATGACGGCGAGGCGGCTGCCGTCGCCGTCGAGCGCGAACCGCTTGACGACACGCTTCGTCTCGGCGAGGTAGGCGTACCCGTAGCGCCGGTCGGGCTCGAGGTAGGCGCCCTCGGTCCACTCGTTCCAGGCGTTCACGAAGACCAGGCGCATGTCCGGATCGGGCTGCTGGGCCGCCGCCGCGCATGCGGACGCGAGCCAGCGCCCGTAGGTGGCGGGGTCCGAGCCGAGGAAGACGTCGCCGGCTCCTGGCCGGCGGGGCTCGTTGTCCCATCCCGGACAGACCGAACGAAAAACGGGGAATGCTTGACCGCGGTACGAGCCGACCTTTCCCTCGACGAGGGCCCCGTAGTGATACGCGCGCCCGCGAAACTCTCTGTTGAGGAGCGGCAGCGAGTCCACGGTGCCGATGGACGGCATGTTGTGAGGGGGGAACTCGACGGCAGCGTCGAAGCCCAGCGGGGTGGGGTCGCTGAACCCGAACGTCTGGGCGGCCACGAGATAGAGCCCCGGAAGCCCGATCCGACGGGTGTGCGCGCGCCAGCGCGTGGCCGTGGCCGCCGGCTCGGGCAAGCGCTGGGCCCGGTAGACGACCAGGAGCGGCTTTCCGTCGACCCGGATGTAGCGAGGATCCTTCAGGTACGGGCTGATGGCCTCGAGGAAGGCGAGGTCGTCCTCGGGCGAATGCGCCTGCGCCAGGAGGACGTCGTGGTCCCGGCCGTCCCACCTCCGCGTCCAGTTCTCGTTGGCCCAGCAGAGGCAATAGCCGAAGTCGAGGCTCTTGTCGGCGTGAAACTGCTCCAGCGGTCTCTCCAGGACGCGGCGGCCCGAGAACCAGTAGAAGTGGAAGCAGAAGCCCTGCAGCCCGTGCAGCCGGGCCAGCTCCACCTGGCGCCGCTGGACCTCGGGGACGCGCAGGTCGTAGAAGCCCAGCTCGCCGGGGAGGCGTGGCTGGTAGTGACCCAGGAACTGAGGCGCCGCCTTCGAGACGTTCGTCCACTCCGTGAAGCCACGACCCCACGCCGCATCGTTCACCGAGACCGGGTGGAACTGGGGCAGATAGAAAGCGATCAGCTTGACGCCCGGTCCGCCCGGCCCCACGCCGGTCTCGTCGAGCGCGACATACTCGGTCGAGGGCCCCGAGCGCGCACGGTCTCTCCCGACGCGATAGGCCTCTTCGTAGGGGTTTGCCGTCGCCGAGGGCGTCTCGGGCATCGAGAGCCGTGGCACGTCGAGCGTGTCCTGAGATTCCAGCCAAGCCCGGTAGCTGGCCATGTCGCGCAACAGGGGGGCCCCGAGCCTGAAGACGAGCCCCTTCAGCCGCTTCTTGTTGGCGGGGGAGAGCGGAAGCGCCCGGTATGCGCGGCGGCTGGCTCGGCCTGCGCGGCCCCGGAGCCCTGAAGGCCTCCCGGCTGGCCCAGGCTGGACAAGCCTCGAGATCGCCGTCCACCACGAGTCGCCCCCGGATCTCCGCGGCTCCGGCCAGCTTCCCACTGTCCGGAGCCACCGCACCTCGCCCGCGCTCCCCGGAGTCACGATCCCATTGAACAGGCCCAGGCGGAGCTGTGCGACCGCGCCGCGCCAGTGGGGATGGTCGCCGAGGCGGAACCGCAGGACCTGCCAGTGTCGGCCCGGCCGGAAGGGGACCCGGATGCTTCGCGTCTCGGCGAATGCTTCCTCCGGCCCGCGCCAGCAGAGGGAGCAGTGACTGCCGGTCGACCCCCGCAGGCACAGCCACAGCTCGGCGACCGTCTCGGCCTCCAGGCGGCGCGGCGACAGATCGACCGAGAAGTCTCCGCCCGTCACCGTGACGGCGGCCCCGTCAGCCCCGTCCGTCACCGAGCCGTCCGGGGAGCAGCTCGCCCCGGCGTCGGGGACCATGTCGACGGCCGGCTCCGCGTCGGGGGAGAGCTCGTAGCCGTAGTCGGCCATCGGGCCGGCCAGGAGCGACTCGAGACACGGTCGCACGGCTGGCGACAGGGCCTCCCGGCGCCAGCGGCCGACGGATCCCGCCGGCTCCGCGCTGGTCTTGTGTCGCGCCAGGTGGCGCGTCACGTCCTCCGACGCGGCATCGAGGCTGAGACCGAGGAAGCCGTTCAGCCGTTCGACCACGACCGCGGGCTGTTGCACCAGGTCCTCGTACCGGACGAGCATGGCATCGGCCTGGCCCCGGTCGGCGCGCTCGTTCTCGGCGCACGCGAGCGCTCCCTGGGCCATGTGCCAGGTCTGCTCTCGATCCGACGAGCCCACCTGCGGGTGGAATGCCGGATTCCCGCGAGCGGCCGCGAAGTCTCGCGCGGACAGGAACGCGTCTCGCGGGTCGCGGACGAAATGGAGCACCCGACACGGGACGAGCCCGCGCACGACGGCGGGAACCCAGGGGGGAACCTTCTCGGCGTAGTAGGTGGCCTCCGGGTGTCGGGCCTTGACCGATGCGGAGAACGTCCGCCACAGGCCGGTCAGCCATTCGGGCAGCGTCGGCTGCAGAGGAAGGGTGCCGTCGTCCCCGGGCTCGCTTGGCCAGGGCGCCGGGCCGAATCGATCCTCGTCGTACCTGAAGAGCTGGTGCGCGTCGAGGTGCGACGGGGCCGGAGACCGAGCGGACAGGAGCGCGAACTTGGCCAGGTACGTGAGGTGGCGATTCTCGAACGGATAGCGGCGGTCGAACGTCACGCGCGAGTCCGTACCCAGAAGGGCCATCATCGCCGTCGACCCCGACCGACCGGGGCCGCTCAGCAGGATCGGCGTCAGGAGATCGGACACGGCTCGAAGCTCGTCACCGAGCCCGGATGGAACGGGTCCGAGCGCGACACGCGTCTAGTCAGGCGTTACGGGCGGTCGTGGACTCGCGCCAGAGGCGCCACCGAAGCTTCCTCGCGAAGGGATAGGGCTGCAGCCAGGCGCGCAGAGCGGCGCGGTCGACCAGCCGGCGGTCCTGGATCTGGCGGTGCGTTGCCATGGCATGGCGGACCAGGCGCGCCGCGCGAACGTAGCCGGAGAGCGCGGTCGGGTGACTGAGTCCGTAGTCCAGGAACCTGAGGAGCTCCGTGACGAGGATCGGGGCCAGGTCAGCGAGTATGTCGGCGGGCCGGTCGTTCCGCGCCATCATGAGGTAGCGGTTCTTCAGGGAGTGCCGGGTGTCGTGGACGCTTTGCCGGCGCCGCTCGCCAGTGTGGCCCCGCTCGTGCTCGGCGATCGCGTTGGGCACGTACCAGGCCTTCCAGCCCCGCAGTCGCGCGCGCCAGTCGAGATCGACGTCCTCGAGGTAGGTGAAGAACGTCGAGTCAAAGTACTCGGTGCCCACCCGCACGTCGTCGAGCATCGTGCGCCGGTATAGGGCCGCCGCCGCGCACACGCCGAACACCTCGCGCGCCGCGTCGTACTGGCCGCGGTCGGGCTCGTTCTCCCCGCGGTTGCGCGCCACCCGGTTCCGGTGGAGCACGTGGCCCGTCGAGTCGAGCACCCGGATCTCGCCGTCGCGCCTCGGCCGGACGAGCTTTCCGGTGACGCTCCCGATGGCGGGATCGGCCTCGGCTGCCTGCTCGAGCCGCTCGACGTAGCGAGGCCCGATGTAGGCGTCGGGATTCAGCAGCAGGACGTACGGCGTCGTCGTCCGTCCGATCAGCTCGTTGGCGGCCCGCGCGAAGCCGACGTTCGTCGGGGAGAGGACGACATCCGCGCCGTGCTCCTTGGCCAGCGCCGCCGACTCGTCGGCGGAGCCGTTGTCCCAGACGAGCGCGTGCGCCGGCCTCCGCGTCTGGCCGTCGACGGCCTCGAGACACCGGCTGAGGCAGCGCTGGCTGTTGTAGGTGACGATGCAGACCGTGACGCTCGCGGTCACGGCCGGTCCGAGTGCCGCCCGCCCGGCCCGTCGCCGGCCACCGGAGCGTGAATCGCGGAAGGCACGCCGGGCGGGGCCGGTCGGCGGTGTGCGCCCGGCGCCTCCTGCGCGAGCACGTCGCGGTACCGGGCGATGACCTTGCCCGGCTCGCCCTCGATGTCCAGCTCCCCGCGAACCAGGAGGCACGCGCGGTCGCACAGCCGCTCGATCATCCGCATGTCGTGCGAAACGAGCACGACGGTCGTCTCGCGGCGCCTCACTTCCCCCATCCGGTCGAGGCACTTCTGCCGGAAGCGCTCGTCCCCCACGGCCAGCACCTCGTCGACGATCAGGACGTCGGGCTCGAGATGCGCCGCCACCGAGAACCCCAGGCGGACGTACATCCCGGAGGAGTAGTTCTTGACCGGGAGATCCATGAACTCGGCCAGCTCCGAGAAGCTGACGATCGAGTCGTAGATGTCGTTGGTCTCCCGCCGGGACAGGCCGTAGAGCGAGGTGTTGAGGTAGACGTTCTCTCGGCCGCTCAGCTCCGGATGGAAGCCGACCCCCAGCTCGATCAACGGCGTCACCCTGCCCCGCACCGCCACGCGGCCCGCCGTCGGCGCGAAGATCCCGGCGATGATCCGGAGGAGGGTGCTCTTCCCCGAGCCGTTCGAGCCGATCAGGCCCAGGCACTCGCCGCGACGAACCGTGAAGTCCACGTCTCGCAAGGCCCAGAACAGCTCGCGCCGCTCACGCTGGCCCGGGTGGATCAGACCCAGGATCCGCACCTTCAGGTGGCGTCCCGCGTTGTGCCGGCGGACGAAGGCCTTGGACACGCCGCTGAGCTCGAGGGCCCAGTCCACCGTCTTTCCTACACGTCCTCGGCCAGCGTGGGGCTGAAGCGGCGGAAGACCAGGTACCCGACCCCGACCGTCGCGGCGCTCCACCCGATGACGGGCGCGATCAGCTCCCATTCCGGGAGACGGGCCCGGAACAGGACGTCCTGGTACGTGAGGGCGAAGAGCGCGAGCGGGCTCAGCTTCATCCAGCCCTGGAGCGTCGCCGGCACCATGTCGATCGGATACACGATGGGCGTCACCCAGAACAGAATGGGCAGCATCACCTCCGTGAGGTGGGCGACATCCCGGAGATGCACGGTGACCGCGGCCAGCGGGAACGCCAGACCCAGCGTGAAGGCCAGATGCAGCAGGAGCACCGGCAGGACGAGCGCCATCTTCCACGAGACGCCGATGCCCGAGATCAGGATGAGCGCCGGCAAGAAGACGGCGAGCGCCAGGAGGAGCTGCGTGAAGGCGAACAGCACGGAGGCGAGCGGGAGGATCTCCCGGGGGAAGTACACCTTCCTGATCAGGCCGGCGTTCCCCACGATGGCCTGGGTCGACGCGGTCAGGGCGCTGGCGAAGAAGGTCCAGGGCAGGAGGCCGGCCATGACGAAGTAGGGATAGTTCTCGGCGCGGACCCGGAGCACGACCTTGAACGCGAAGACGTAGGTGATGAGCATGAGCGCCGGGTGCAGGAGCGACCAGAACAGTCCGAGCAGGGAGTCTCGGTACTTGAGCTTGAGGTCCTTGGCGACGAGGTTGCCGACGAGCGCCCGGTAGCGGAAGAGCCCGCGCAGCGATCCGGCCGGTAGAGCTGCCACGCCGACGCGACTGGCAATCACCGCGACGTCAGGCTCGGACGGGGCGCGGGCGGGACGGGGACCGTCCGGCGGAGACGAGTGGGCGGCGCCGCAGCGGCGCTCGACTTCACGATGACGACCGGGACGCGTTCCATCCACATGCCGTGGGTTGAGTCGACCGCGTCGCCCAGCGGCCGACTGGCACCACGGCGGGCCCATTCTATCCCGGCGGCCACGGTCCCGATAGCTTTGATTACCCGACCGCTCGCGAGCCGAGCGCTAAATCAGCGGCGCGACGCCCACAGCGCCTGGACGGAGCGCAGCGTCAAGCTCGCGAGGAGGCCCGCGCCGACCAGCATCGTGAGCGGGTGGAGCGCCGACCGCCGGCGATGCTTCCGGTAGTAGCGATAGGCGCTCAGGTGAAAGTCCACCGTCGAGCCCAGCCGGCGTCCGGCCCGGCTGATCCCGACGAAGTGGGTTCCGCCCGCCGCCGGCACGTAGTAAACGCCCCAGCCGGCCTGCCGGAAGCGACGGCACCAGTCGGCGTCCTCCCAGAACAGGAAGAACCGCTCGTCGAGGAACCCGACCTGCTCCCAGGCGGCCCGCCGCACGACGAGACAGGCGCCGGACAGCCAGTCGACGAGGACGGGGGCATCCCCCTCGACCGACAAGGCGGGCAGCTCACTCTGGCTCACGGCGTTGTTGGGAAAGAGGCGGGTCAGCGGCGCCGACCGTCCGAACAGGGCCGTTCGGACTGTCGGGTCCCGGCGCGCGGAGCCTTGCACCGTCCCGTCGGGATCGAAGAGCCTCGGGCCCGCGACACCGGCCTCCGGGTGGGTGGCCATGAACTGCAGCAGCCGGGGCAGGGCGGACGGCAGCAGGATGACGTCGGGGTTCAGGACCACGGCGAACTGGCCCCGCGCCGCGCGGAGCCCCTGATTCACCGCGCGCGCGAAGCCGACGTTCTCGGAGTTCTGGATGAGCTCGACGGTGGGATAGACCGACGCCATGTCGGTCTGGCTTCGGTCCGTCGAGGCGTTGTCCACGACGATGACCTGCTCCGGCTCGCCGGCCTCGCTCGCGCACAGCGCGGCGACGCAGGCGCGCAGCGCGACGCCGGCGTTCCAGTTCACGATGACGACTGAGGTGTGTTCCATGCGCGCACCGTCGATCGGTCTCGTTCGGGGGCTCGAGTGTCTCGATGCCTTCTCAGTCGGCTCATTCTAGTCTGGATTCGCGGATTGAGGGCCGGGAGCATTTCCGGGTCCGGCGCGATCCCGGGCCGCCGGCCAGCCGGGGTCCGCTCGCGGCGTCAGCACCGGGCGCGCGGGTTGCGCGGCCGCCGTCTGGCGGCGCAGCGCGGCGCGGGTTTTCCCTGTATCCATGGTCCTTTGGCGTGACTGCGGACTCGACGCGTGTGTTAGACTACGATTCAAATTCACCGCATGAGCGCCAAGCAAACCCTGGGGGCCTATCTGCGTCGAGGTCGCGAGCGGTCCGGTCTCTCCGCGGAGGACGTCTCGGCTGGCAGCCGGATCGTTCCGCGGCTCGTCGACGCCCTCGAAGCGGACCGGCCGGATCTCCTGCCGGCTCCCGTGTATGTCCGTGGCTTCATCCGCGCCTACTGCGAGCAGGTCGGCACCGACCCGGACGAAGCCTTGCGCCTCTACGACGAGCAGGCGGGCCCGCCGCCTCCGCTGACGGTGCCGGCGCCGCTGCCGGCCGTGCGGCCGTCGCCGAGCGCGCTCCGCTGGAAGCGCGTGGCGGCAGGCTCGCTCCTGGTGGTGGTGCTCGGCGGCGCGAGCGTGCTGCTCCTCGCGCGGCGGCACCCGGGGGCCGTCGCCGACCGGGAAGCGGGGACCGCGACAGCCGGCTCGCGTCCTCCGGCGCTGGCCGCACCGGCGGCGCCCGCTCCGCCCGCTGTCACGCCCGCGCCGGCGGGCGGCGGCGCTGACCCGGCCGAGCGAGTCCTGCTCGTGCGCGCAATCGAGACCACGTGGGTGCGCGTCCGGCCGGACGGCGCCGCGCCGACCGAGGAGACGCTCCAGCCCGGCACCATGCGCGAGTGGCGCAGCGCGGGACGCTTTCACGTCACCCTCGGGAACGCGGGCGGCGTGGAGCTCCAGCTGGACGGCCAGGCGCTGCCCGCGCTCGGGGCGCGGGGGCAGGTGGTCCGGGACGCCACCGTTCCGAGCGAGTCCCAGCCGTGAAGTTCCTGGCGGGCCTCGGCGAGCGCCTGAGAGACGGGCTCGGCAAGACGCGCGCCGCGTTCGAGGAGGGCTTCGCCCGCATCTTCCAGGGGCAGGAGCTGGAGGCCGACACGGTCGAGGACCTGGAAGCGCTTCTCCTTCAGGCCGACCTCGGGCTCGAGACCGCCGAGGGCTTCGTCGAGCGCGTCCGGGAGCAGGCCCGGAGCGGACGCCTGACCGATGGCGACGCGCGCCGCGCGCTGGGGGCTCACCTGCGCGAGGCGCTGGCCGGGGCCGGTGCCCCGCTCGACCTGGACGCGCGTCCGGCGGTCGTGCTCGTCGTGGGCGTGAACGGGTCCGGGAAGACGACGACCTGCGGGAAGCTCGCCTGGCGGCTCCGGCGGGAGGGGCACGCGGTCCTGCTCGGCGCGGGCGACACGTTCCGCGCCGCGGCGATCGAGCAGCTCGAGCGCTGGGGCGAGCGGATCGGAGTGCCGGTCGTGAGCCAGGGGCCTGGGGCGGACCCGTCGGCGGTGGCCTTCGACGCCGTGAAGGCCGCCCAGGCGCGGGGCTCGGAGATCCTCATCGTCGACACCGCCGGCCGGCTCCACACGAAGTCGAACCTCATGGCGGAGCTGGCCAAGGTCAAGCGCGTGATCGGGCGCCAGTGCGCGGGCGCGCCTCACGAGACCCTGCTGGTCCTGGACGCGACCACGGGCCAGAACGGCATCGCCCAGGCGCGGGTGTTCCACGAGGGTCTCGGACTCACGGGCCTCGTCCTCACGAAGCTCGACGGCACCGCCAAGGGGGGCATCGTCATCCGCATCTACCGCGAGCTCGGAGTGCCCATCAAGCTCGTGGCGACGGGCGAGAAGGCCGAGGATCTGGCGGCGTTCGACCCGGACGCGTACGTCGAGGCGCTGGTCGGGGCCTGAGATGCGGTGGCACGTCGCGTCGGGGGATCGAGACACCCTCTGGATGGATCGCGCCCTCCGGCTCGCGGAGCGCGGCATCGGGCTCACGTCGCCGAATCCCGCGGTCGGCGCGGTGCTGGTCAAGGACCAGCGCGTCGTCGGCGAGGGGGCGCACCTCCGCGCCGGAGGGCCCCACGCCGAGGCCGCGGCGCTCGATGCGGCCGGCCCGGGCGCGCACGGCGCGACCTGCTACGTGACGCTCGAGCCGTGCGCCCACTTCGGGCGGACGCCCCCGTGCGCGGACGCGCTCGTGCGGGCCGGCATCGCGCGGGTCGTGGCGGCCGTCGGCGATCCGAATCCGGCGGTGGACGGACGTGGCCTGGCGCGGCTCCGGGCCGCCGGCGTGACGGTGACGGTCGGCGTCCGGGAGGCCGGGGCCCGGGCGCTGAACCGCGCGTTCTTCTGCGCCGTGATCGAGGGCCGCCCGCACGTCACGCTCAAGACGGCGATGACGCTCGACGGCAAGATCGCCGCGGCCGACGGCGCCTCCCGGTGGATCACGGGCGAGGCGGCGCGACTCGAGGCCCACCGGCTCCGGTTCGCCGCGGACGCCGTCCTGGTGGGGATCGGCACGGTCCTGGCGGACGATCCCCGGCTCACGGTGCGGCACCCCGGCCTGCCGCCGAAGGAGCCGCTCCGGGTCGTCGTGGACAGCCGGCTGCGCATCCCGGGCAACGCCGAGGTGCTCCGCTCGGGCGATCCCGCGCGCGCCCTCGTCGCCTGCGTCGCGCCGGCGCCCTCCGGTCCCGCCACGGCGCTCCGGGCGCGGGGGGTGCGCGTGCTCGAGCTGCCGGGGGACGCGGGCCGCGTGGACCTTCGGGCTCTCCTCCAGGCGCTCCGGGCGCTTGACGTGATCGCGGTGCTCGTCGAGGGAGGCGGGGAGCTCGGCGGAGCGCTCGCGGAGGCCGGGCTCGTCGACCGGGTGGCCTTCTTCGTGGCGCCCCGGCTCCTCGGTGGACGGGATGCCCCGGGGCCGCTCGGAGGCCACGGACGCCCGCTGAAGGAAGCCCTGGCGCTGGTCGACGTTACGACCCGTCGGCTCGACGACGACCTTCTCGTCGAGGCCGACGTCCTGCGCTAGCCATGTTCACGGGAATCGTCGAGACGCTCGGCCGCGTCGGGGCGGCGGAGACGGTGGGCGGCGGGCGACGGCTCGGCGTGACGGTGCCGGAGGAGCCGGGCTGGCGGCTCTCGCAGGGCGAGAGCGTCGCGGTCAGCGGGGTCTGCCTGACCGTGGTCGACGCGGCGCCTGGGCGACTCGCGTTCGATCTCGCGGAGGAGACGCTGCGCGTGACGACGCTCGGCGGGCTCGCCGTGGGGGATCCGGTCAACCTCGAGCGGCCGCTCCGGTTCGACGGGCGCCTCGGCGGCCATCTGGTCCTGGGGCACGTGGACGGCGTGGGCCGGGTCGTCGCCGTCCACCCGGAGGGCGAGGGCGTGCGCGTGGAGATCGAGGTGCCCCGGCGGCTCCGCCCGCTCCTCATCCCCAAGGGCTCGGTCACGGTCGACGGCGTGAGCCTCACGGTGGCGGGCCTGGACGGGGACGTCATCGCCGTCGCGCTCATCCCGCACACCCTGGCGGTGACCACGCTGGGGCAGCGCCGGCCGGGCGACCCGGTCAACCTCGAGATGGACGTGATCGGGAAGTACGTGCGAGGCTTTGTCGAGCAGTGGCAGCAGGAGGAGCCGCAGGGAGTGGCGAGGAGGCGGTCATGATCGAGGGCGAGCGCGACCGGGAGCGGCCCGGGTTCGCGCGGATCGAGGACGCGATCGACGACGTCCGCCAGGGGCGGATGATCCTGGTGGTCGACGACGAGGACCGCGAGAACGAGGGTGACCTCGTCATGGCGGCCGACCGGGTGACGCCCGGGGCGATCAACTTCATGGCCATGCACGGGCGCGGCCTCATCTGCGTCCCCATGACCGGGGAGCGCTTGGACGAGCTCCGCATCACCATGATGGTGAGCGACAACACCGCCCCCATGGGGACGGCCTTCACGGTGACCGTCGACGCCAAGCGCGGGGTCACGACCGGGACCTCGGCGTACGACCGGGCGCTGACCGTCCGCGCGCTCGTCGACGCGGCCACGCATCCCGAGGATCTCGCGCGCCCCGGCCACATCCTGCCGCTCCGGTCCATGCCGGGCGGCGTGCTGCGGCGCGCCGGCCACACGGAGGCCGCGGTGGACCTGGCCCGGTTCGCCGGCTGCTCGCCGGCGGGCGTGATCTGCGAGATCATGGACGAGCGCGGGGAGATGGCCCGCCTGCCCGAGCTGTCCGCGCTGGCGGCGCGGCACGGGCTCCGGATGATCACCATCAAGGACCTCATCCAGTACCGCATCCAGAAGGAGAAGCTTGTCCGCCGGGCCGCGACCACGCTCCTGCCGACGGCCTACGGGTCCTTCTCCGCCATCGCCTACGAGACCACGGTGGACGACCGCGTGGTGCTGGCGCTGACGATGGGCGAGATCCGGGGGGACGACCCGGTGCTGGTGCGGATGCACTCCGAGTGCCTGTCGGGGGACGTCTTCCGGTCCCAGCGCTGCGACTGCGGGGACCAGCTCGCCAAGGCGCTGACCATCATCGCCGGCGCGGGTCGCGGTGTCCTCGTCTATCTCCGGCAGGAGGGGCGCGGCATCGGGCTGCTGAACAAGATGCGCGCCTACGAGCTGCAGGACCAGGGAAAGGACACCGTCGAGGCGAACGAGGCGCTGGGCTTCAAGGCGGATCTCCGCGATTACGGCATCGGCGCGCAGATCCTCGTGGACCTCGGCATCCGCTCGATGCGGCTCCTCACGAACAACCCGAAGAAGATCGTCGGGCTCGAGGGGTACGGCCTCCACGTGGTCGAGCGGGTGCCGATCGAGGTGCCGCCCTCCGAGGCGAACCGGTTCTACCTCCGGACCAAGCAAGAGAAGCTCGGCCACCTCTTCTCGGATCGCCCCTAGGCCCAGATGGCCGGTCCCGCTCCCGCTGCCACGCCTCGACTCCGGGCTGCCGGGCGGCGGGTGGCCATCGTGGCCTCGCGCTTCCACGAGGCGATCAGCGCGCGCCTGGTCGACGGTGCGCGCGCCGCGCTGCTCCGTCACGGCGTCCGCGCGGGCGACGTGTCGGTCGTCTGGGTGCCGGGCGCCTTCGAGCTGCCCCAGGCCGCCGGGCGCCTCGCCGCCGCGGGCGGCGTGGACGCGCTGGTGTGCGTGGGCTGCGTGATCCGAGGAGAGACGCCGCACTTCGAGTTCGTGGCCGGCGAGGCCGCCCGCGGCATCTCGGAGGTGGGGCGGTCCACCGGCGTGCCGACCACGTTCGGGCTCATCACCGCGAACACGCGGGAGCAGGCGGAGGCCCGGGCGGGTGGCACCGTCGGCAACCGGGGCGAGGAGGCGGCGCTGGCGGCGCTCGAGCTCGTGGCGCTCTTCGCGCGGATCCGCGGCCGGCGCGGTCGCCTGCGCGCCCCCGTCCGCCGGCGCGCGCGGTAGGCCCGTGGGGCGGCGTCGCCAGGCCCGCGAGTTCGCCCTCCAGCTCCTCTACGAGCTGGACGTCCGGAGCGAATCCGATCCGGGCCCGGTGATCGACGCCTTCTGGCGACGGCAGCCGGCCCACGACGAGGTGCGGACGTTCGCCGACGCGCTGGTCCGCGGCGTCAAGGCGCACCAGCCCAAGATCGACGAGCTGATCGCGCGGTTCGCCGAGCACTGGGAGCTCGACCGGATGGCCGTCGTGGATCGCAATCTCCTGCGGGCCGGCATCTGGGAGCTGCTCTGGGGCGTCGACGTCCCGCCCAAGGTCGCCATCAACGAGGCGCTGGAGATCGCGCGGCGCTTCTCGACCGAGGAGTCCACCGGCTTCATCAACGGGCTCCTCGACCGGATCCGGCGGGAGCTCTGCCCGTAGGGCCGCCCCCGCGACCGGAGGGGAGGGGCGCCGGCCCCGTCGCGACGGCTGACGCGCGGCCGGCGGAGCGCGCGCGGCGGCTCGCCGTCGCGGCGCTCGCGGGCTTCGCCCTGCATCTGGCCTTTCCCCGGCCCGGCTGGGATCTCCTGGGGTGGGTGGCCCTCGCGCCGGTGCTCGCCCTGGCGGGCACGGCCCTCACGCCCCGGCGCGCGCTCCTCGAGGGCTGGGTGGCGGGCCTCGCGTTCTTCCTCCCGCTCCTCCGCTGGCTGACCCACACGATGTCGACCTACTCCCAGCTGCCGATGCCGGCCGCCGTCCTCGTGCTGCTCCTGCTGTCGGCGTACCTCGCGCTGTTCTGGGGCGGCGTGGCGTGGGCGCTCGCCTGGCTTCGAGGGCGGCTCGGTGGGGGAGTGCTGTGGCTCGCGCCCGCGCTGTGGGTCACGGCGGAGCTCGGGCGCACCTACCTCCTCAGCGGGTTCCCCTGGGGCCTGCTCGGGTACGTTCCGTCGCGGCGTCTCCTCGTGATCCAGATCGCGGCCTGGACCGGCGTGTACGGCGTGTCCGCCCTCCTGGTCCTGGTGAACACCGCGCTCGCGTGGGCGGCGGTCGAGCGCCGGGGGCGGGGCGCCGCGGCGGGACTCCTCCTGGCGGCGGCGGCGGTCGGCGGGACGCTCCTCGTCGGACGCGCCCACCTCGCGCCCACGGACGCGCCGACGCTGCCGGTGACCGTGGTGCAGGGAAACATCCCGCAAGCGGTCAAGTGGGACGCCAAGTTCAAGGCGGAGACGCTTCGCATCTACGGCGACCTGACGCGGGCCGCCGCCCCGGGCAGCCGGCTCGTCGTGTGGCCGGAGGCCGCGGTGCCCGCCTACGTCCGCTTCGAGCCCGGCGCGCTGCGCTGGCTGACCGACCTGGCGGCGGGTGTGCAGGTCCCGCTCCTCGTCGGAGTGCCCGACGCGGAGACCGACGGACGCACGGTGCACTACCTGAACAGCGCCTTCCTCGTGGACTCAGCGGGCGTGCGCGCTCGCTATGATAAGATGCACCTGGTGCCGTTCGGGGAGTACGTGCCCCTGAAGCGGCTCCTCTTTTTTGTGGAGGCGATCGCCGCCGAGATCGGGGACTTCACGCCGGGCCGGCAGGTGACGATCCTCCCGCTGGAGGGCACGCCGTTCGGCACGGTCATCTGCTACGAGGTCATCTTCCCGGGTCTGTTCCGCCGGTTCGTCGCGGGGGGCGCGAGCTTCATGACCAACATCACCAACGACGCGTGGTTCGGCGACTCCGGCGGCCCGCTGCAGCACCTGGCGATGGTGCCGCTCCGGGCGGTCGAGAACCGCATCGCGGTGGTGCGCGCCGCCAACACCGGCGTGTCGGCCTTCGTGCTGCCCTCGGGCGCGATCGGGGCCGCCCTGCCGCTCGGCGCGCGCGGCACGCTGCGGGCCGAGGTGCCGCTCCGGCGCGGGGACACCTTCTACACGCGCTTCGGCGACGTCTTCGCGTACGCGTGCCTCGCGATGTCGGGGGCGGCCCTCGCGGGCGGCCTCGCCGCGGGCCGGCGAGGCTAGCGCGGTGCTCGGCGAGCTCCGGCGCGATTTCGCGGACGTCGAGCGGCGGCTCGACGACCTTCGGGGGCATCTTTGACCTGCCCGCCAAGGAGGCGCGCATCGCCGCCATCGACCGTGAGATGGCGAGCGCCGGGTTCTGGGACGACACCCGGCGGGCGCAGGGGCTGGTCCGCGAGCGCAACGACCTCGCCCGCCTCGTCGGGCGGGCGGGGGAGCTCTCGCGCGAGCTCGGCGACCTCCGGGCTCTCTGGGAGATGGCCCTCGAGGAGAGCGACGAGAGCCTCGAGCCGGAGATCCAGTCGAGCCTCCAGCGCCAGCGCAAGGAGCTCCAGGACTTCGAGCTGACGGTCGTCCTCTCCGGGGATCACGACCGGAAGAACGCCATCCTCTCCATCCACGCCGGCGCCGGCGGCACCGAGTCGCAGGACTGGGCGCAGATGCTGCTCCGCATGTACACGCGCTGGACGGAGCGGCGGGGCTACAAGGTCGAGGTCGTGGATCTGCTCCCGGGGGACGAGGCGGGCATCAAGTCGGCGACGCTCGAGGTCACCGGCGACTACGCCTACGGGCACCTGAAGGGCGAGACGGGGGTCCACCGGCTGGTGCGGATCTCGCCATTCGACGCCGCCAAGCGCCGTCACACGTCCTTCGCGTCGGTATCGGTGATGCCGGAGGTCGAGGACATCGAGGTCGTGGTCCGCGACGACGAGATTCGCGTGGACGTGTTCCGCTCGTCGGGCCCCGGCGGCCAGGGCGTCAACACCGCGGACTCGGCCGTCCGGATCACGCACCTGCCCACCGGGATCGTGGTGTCGTGCCAGAACGAGCGGTCGCAGCTCCGGAACCGGGACACGGCGATGCGCGTCCTCCGGGCGCGGCTCTACCAGGTCGCGGACCAGAAGCGGAAGACCGAGCTCGAGCAGCTGACGGGGGACAAGAAGGAGATCGCGTTCGGGAGCCAGATCCGCTCGTACGTGTTCGCCCCGTACCAGCTGATCAAGGACCACCGGACGAACGTCGAGATCGGGAACGTGGACGCGGTGATGGACGGCGACATCGATCCGCTCATCGAGGCGTTCCTGTTCTCGGGCCGGAAGTAGGGGCGCGCGGGTGTCCGATCAGCTGCAGGGCGGCACGGGCGAGCGGGCGGGGGCGCCGCTCTCCGGCAACGAGATCGTCCGCCGCCGGCAGGAGAAGCTCCAGGCGCTCCGCGCCGCGGGCGCGGACCCGTTCGGCAGCCGGTTCCCGGTGTCCAGCTGGGCCGGCCCCCTCCACAGCCGCTGGGACGGCGCGCCGGAGGACGAGCTCAGGGCGGCGGGCGGGGTCAGCCTCGCCGGCCGCGTCATGTCGATCCGCCATCACGGCAAGTCCTGCTTTGCTCACGTCCTCGACCAGACGGGCACGATCCAGCTCTACGCGCGGGCGGACGTCCTCGGCGAGGCCTACGCGGGCTTCACCGACCTGGACGTGGCGGACTTCGTCGGCGTGACCGGCGACCTCATGCGGACCCGCACGGGGGAGCTCACCGTCCAGGTCAAGGCCTGGACGTTCCTCGCGAAGTCCACCCGGCCGCTGCCGGAGAAGTGGCACGGGCTGAAGGACGTGGAGACCCGCTACCGGCAGCGGTACGTGGACCTCCTCGTCAATCCCGGCGTCCGCGAGGTGTTCCGGCTCCGGACGCGCCTCATCCAGGCGGTCCGCGCGTTCCTGGACGCGCGCGGGTTCCTGGAGGTCGAGACGCCGGTGATGCAGCCCCTGGCCGGCGGCGCGCTCGCCAGGCCGTTCGCGACCCACCACAACGCGCTCGACATCCCGCTCTTCCTGCGCATCGCGCTGGAGCTCCATCTCAAGCGCCTGGTGGTGGGCGGGTTCGACCGCGTCTACGAGATCGGCCGGATCTTCCGGAACGAGGGCGTCTCCACCCAGCACAACCCCGAGTTCACCATGCTCGAGTTCTACCAGGCCTACGCGGACTACGGCGACCTCATGGAGCTCACCGAGGCGCTGGTCGCCGGGCTCGGCCAGACGCTGGCCGGCGGGCCCGCGCTCACCTACCAGGGGGAGCGGATCGACCTGACGCCGCCCTGGCGCCGGCTCCGGTACCTGGACGCGGTGGCCGAGAGCATCGGGGTCGGGCGCGACGAGCTGCGCGACCGGGAGCGGGTCCGGGCGGCCGGGCAAGCGGCGGCCGGCCGGCACGGGCTCGACGCGGGCGCCTGGGGGTGGGGCGCGGCGACGCCCGCCTACCAGATGTGGAAGGACGTGTTCGAGACCCTCGTCGAGCCCACGCTGCTCCAGCCGACGTTCGTCATCGACCACCCGACGGAGCTGTCCCCGCTGGCGCGCCAGAAGCGGGAGGACCCGAGCCTCGTCGACCGCTTCGAGCTGTATGTGGCGCGGATGGAGATGGCCAACGCCTACTCGGAGCTGAACGATCCCATCGAGCAGCGCCGCCGGTTCGAGGAGCAGCTCCGCGCCCGGGAGGCGGGAGACGAGGAGGCCCATCGGCTCGACGAGGACTACATCCGCGCGCTGGAGTACGGCCTGCCGCCGACCGCGGGCGAGGGAGTGGGGATCGACCGGCTGGTGATGCTGTTCGCCGACCGGGCGTCGATCCGCGACGTGATCCTCTTCCCGCTGCTGCGCCCCGAGAGCTTCCGGGCGGACGAGGGCTGAGCTCATGGGGCCCGGGGCCCGCGGACTGCCCTTCGAGCTCCTGATCGGGCTCCGGTATCTCCGCTCGAAGGGCGGGCGGGGCTTCCTCTCGCTCCTCACCGTCATCGCGATGGCCGGGATGGCGATCGGGGTGATGGCGCTCATCGTGGTCTTGGCCGTCATGTCGGGCTTCGAGGACGAGCTCCGGAGCAAGATCCTGGGAACGACCGCTCACATCCTCGTGATGGACGTGAGCGGCCGGGGCATCGAGGATCCCGCGCGCGCCCTGCAGGTGATCCGGGCGAATCGCGACGTCCGGTCCGCGGCGCCGTTCGTCCTCCAGCAGGTCATGCTCACGCACGGGGAGTACGCGACGGGCGTCGTGCTGCGGGGGATCGACCCTGAGACCGAGCGGCAGGAGCTCCAGAAGCGGGTAAAGCAGGGGAGCCTGGCCGATCTCGCCGGCCCGGAGGCGACGATCGCGCTCGGCCGCGAGCTGGCGCGGACCCTGGGGGCGTTCGTCGGCGACACCGTGGTCGCCATCTCGCCGAAGGGCGCGGTCACGGCGGTCGGCACCATCCCCAAGATGCGCCCGCTGCGCGTCGTGGCCATCTTCGAGATCGGTCTCTACGAGTACGACTCCGCGCTGGCGTACACCTCGATCGCGACGTCGCAGCAGTTCGCGGAGCTGGGGGGGCGGGTGTCCGGCATCGAGGTCCGCCTGGCGGACGTGTACCAGGCGCGCCGCGTGTCCCGGGACCTCGGCGCGAAGCTCGGCATGCCCTACTGGACCCGGGACTGGACCGAGATGAACCGGAACCTCTTCTCGGCGATCCAGCTCGAGAAGACCGCGATGTTCGTGATCCTGACGCTGATCATCTTCGTGGCCGCGTTCGCGATCATCAGCCACCTCATCCTGATGGTTGCCGAGAAGCGCCGGGAGATCGGCGTGCTCCGCGCGCTCGGAGCCTCCGGCCGGAGCATCACGCTCGTGTTCATGGCCGAGGGGGTTCTGATCGGGCTGGTCGGGACCGTCGTGGGGACGCTCCTGGGTCTCACGATCGGGCTCGTCCAGGACCGGTACCACGTCGTGAAGATCCCCGGGGACGTCTACCAGCTCTCGGAGCTCCCGATGAAGATGCACCCGCCGGAGCTGATCCTGATCGCGGTGGCGGCCCTGGCCCTCTCCTTCCTGGCGACGCTCTATCCCTCGCGCCAGGCCGCGCGGCTCCATCCGGTGGACGTGCTGCGGTATGAGTGAGACGGTCGGGCGTCCGCTCCCGGAGCGCCCGCGGCCCGGGGCTGCCGGCGGCGCGCGCACCCCGCTGCTCGTGGCTCAGGGGGTCGAGAAGGAGTACCGCGGCACCGCCGAGCCCCTGCGCGTCCTCAAGGGCGTGAACCTCACCGTGCACGAGGCCGAGCTCATCGCGGTGGTGGGGGCCTCCGGCGTCGGCAAGTCGACCCTGCTCCACGTCCTGGGGGCGCTGGACCGCCCCACCGCCGGGTCGGTCTGGTTCCGGGGCCAGGACCTCTTCGCGCGACCGGAGGCTGAGCTGACGCGCTTCCGGCGGGAGGAGGTCGGCTTCGTGTTCCAGCTCTACAACCTGCTGACCGACTTCTCCGCGCTGGAGAACGCGATGCTGCCGGCGCTCATCCAGCGGCGGCCGACCGGGGAGGCCCGCCGGCTGGCCCTGGACGCGCTCCGGGAGGTGGGTCTTCTGGAGCGCGTGGCGCACCGGCCGGGCGAGCTGTCCGGGGGCGAGCAGCAGCGCGTCGCCCTCGCCCGGGCGCTCGTGGGCCGACCGGCCATGATCCTGGCCGACGAGCCTACCGGCAATCTCGATCCGAAGACGAGCCAGGACGTGTTCGAGCTGTTCGCCCGGCTCCAGGCCGAGCGCGGCGTGGCGTTCGTCATCGCCACGCACAACCTCGACCTGGCGCGGCGCGCGGACCGCCTCGTCCGGCTCGTGGACGGGCGCGCGATCATCGAGGCCTGACGCCGGAGCGCCACGCCGGGCGCGCCCGGGGGGCCGATCGGCCCTAAATACCGGCCGCATGGTCGAAAAGTTCCGCTACCCTTCGCGGCTCATGTATACTGCGCTCGGGAGCTGGCGGGCGCGGCCGATCCGAGCAGAGCGCGCTCGCCCGGTTGCCCGGCGCCGGGCGCCGGGCCCTGGAGGAGGCCACGTGTTCGAGCGATTCACCGAGCGTGCGCGACGCGTCATCATCCTGGCCCGCGAAGAGGCCGGCCGGTTCCGCCACGACTTCGTGGGAACCGAGCACATCCTCCTCGGACTGATCCGCGACGGGGAGGGGATCGCGACCGCGGTCCTCCAGCGCCTGGGCCTCCGCCTCGAGACCGTCAAGAGCGAGGTGGAGCGCGCGCTGGCCGGATTCCCCAAGACGCTCACGTTCGGCGAGGTGCCGTTCACTCCCCAGGCCAAGCGGGTGCTGGAGCTGTCGATCGAGGAAGCCCGCCAGCTCGGGCACAACTACATCGGGACCGAGCACCTGCTCCTCGGCGTCATGAAGGAGGGGCAGTCGATCGCCGCGAAGATCCTCGAGTCCCTGGGCGCCCGGCTCGACGAGGTCCGCCAGGAGACGCTCGCGCTCCTGGGTGACCAGTACTACCCGCGGCCGAAGAAGCGGAGCCAGACGCCGGTCCTCGACGAGTTCGCCCGCGACCTCACCCAGTTCGCCCGGGACAGCAAGCTCGATCCGGTGATCGGGCGCGAGACGGAGATCGAGCGGGTCATCCAGATCCTCTCCCGCCGCACCAAGAACAACCCCGTCCTGATCGGCGAGCCCGGTGTGGGCAAGACCGCGATCGTCGAGGGGCTCGCCCAGAAGATCATCAACCACGACGTGCCGGACGTCCTGGTCGGGAAGCGGCTGCTCCAGCTCGACCTCGGGGCCCTGGTGGCGGGCACGAAGTACCGCGGCCAGTTCGAGGAGCGCCTGAAGGCCGTCATGAAGGAGATCCGGCAGTCGGAGAACGTGATCCTCTTCCTGGACGAGTTGCACACGCTGATCGGGGCCGGTGCCGCCGAGGGTGCCATCGACGCCTCGAACATGCTGAAGCCCGCGCTCTCTCGCGGCGAGATCCAGTGCATCGGCGCCACGACCCTCGACGAGTACCGGAAACACATCGAGAAGGACGGCGCGCTCGAGCGGCGGTTCCAGCCCATCATCGTGCGGGCGCCGTCGGTCCAGGAGGCGGTCGAGATCATCAAGGGCCTCCGGCCGAAGTACGAGGCGCACCACCGCGTGAAGATCACCGACGCGGCGATCGACCTCGCGGTGAAGCTGGCCGACCGCCACATCACCGAGCGCCAGCTGCCCGACAAGGCGATCGACGTGATCGACGAGGCGGCGAGCCGGACGCGGCTCCAGGCCATGACGCCGCCGGCGACGATCAAGGAGCTCGAGAAGGAGATCGAGCGGGTCGTCCGCGAGAAGGACATGTTCCTGGAAGCGCAGGAGTTCGAGAAGGCCGCCTCGCTCCGCGAGAAGGAGAAGGCGCTCCGGGGCCGCGAGGAAGAGCTCAAGCGCGAGTGGGAGAAGAACAAGAACCGGCAGACCCAGGTCGTGGGCGAGCAGGACATCGAGTACATCGTGTCCCGCTGGACCGGCATCCCGCTCTCGCGGCTCGAGGAGAAGGAGTCGGCGAAGCTCGCCCGCATGGAGGAGGCGATCCACGCGCGGGTGGTGGGCCAGGACGACGCGATCCGGGCGGTCTCCCGGGCGATTCGTCGCTCGCGAGCCGGCCTCAAGGACGCGAAGCGGCCCGTGGGCTCGTTCATCTTCCTCGGACCGACCGGCGTGGGGAAGACAGAGCTCGCGCGGGCCCTGGCGGAGTTCCTCTTCGGCGACGAGAATGCCCTGATCCGCGTCGACATGTCCGAGTACATGGAGAAGTTCTCGGTGTCGCGCCTCCTGGGCGCGCCGCCCGGCTACGTGGGATACGAGGAGGGCGGCTACCTGACGGAGAAGGTGCGGCGGCGCCCGTACTCGGTGGTGCTGTTCGACGAGATCGAGAAGGCGCATCCGGACGTGTTCAACATGCTGCTCCAGGTGCTGGACGACGGCCGCCTGACCGACTCGCTCGGACACGTCGTGGACTTCAAGAACACCATCCTGATCATGACCTCCAACCTCGGGACAGCCCTGATCGGCAAGCGCACCACCCCGGGCTTCCTGTCGGCGTCCGCCGAGGACACCTACGACCGGATGAAAGAGCGGGTGCTCGACGAGCTCAAGCGGGCCTTCCGCCCGGAGTTCCTGAACAGGATCGACGAGGTGATCGTGTTCCATTCGCTCGACGAGGAGCACATCCGCGGCATCGTGCAGCTCATGCTCGAACGCGTGAACCGGCAGCTCGAGGAGCGGGCGATCCGCGTCGGCCTGTCCGCGGAGGCCGTGAACTTCCTCATCGAGAAGGGCTACGACGCGACCTACGGAGCGCGACAGCTCCGGCGCACCATCCAGAAGCACATCGAGGATCCGCTGGCCGAATCCATCATCGCCGCGCGGATCCAGGACGGAGTCCAGATCGAGGTCCGGGTCCAGGGCGAGGGGCTCATCTTCGAACCCGTTTCCGAGCCTTCACTGAGCCTGGCGGAGCGCTGACCTCCCGGTCCCCGTCCGCCCGAGGAATGCCCTCGGCCCCCGTCCCGGGGCGCCCGCAAGAGAGGCTCCGGACGGGGGGACCGGTCCTTCTCTCGACGCTGGTCGCGCTCCTGGCACTCGCCGCACCCGCATGGGCCCAGACGCCGTCGGCGCCGGCCGGGCCCCCCCCGGTCCCGCTGGTGCGGGACCTCGTGGTCGAGGGGAACCGTCGGATCCAGGCTCCGGCCGTGCTGAACCGCGTGCAGACCAAGATCGGCGACCCGCTCTCGCCGGCCGCCCTCCGGGACGACGTCCGCTCCATCTTCGCCCTCGGGTTCTTCGACGACGTGCAGGTCCGCACCGAGGAGTTCGAGGGCGGGGTGCGCGTGATCTTCGTCGTCGTGGAGCGCCCCCTCCTCCGCGAGGTCAGCTACGAGGGGAACGCGGAGCTCACCACCGACGAGCTCCGGGAGAAGGCCGCCATTCGGGTCGGCGTGCTCTACAACCCGGTCGAGGTCCAGAAGGCCGAGGAGGCCATCCGCCAGAAGTACGAGGACGAGGGATTCTTCGGCGTCCAGATCACGCCGCGCACCGAGCGCACGCCGGAAGGCGACCTGCGGGTGGTGTTCCGGATCGAGGAGGGGCCCAAGCTCCACATCGACCGCATCATCATCGAGGGAAACAAGGCGCTCACCGCGAGCCAGATCAAGGACGCGATGTCGACCAAGGAGCGTGTCTACTGGATCTTCCCGTTCTCCACCGTGCAGCGGAAGGTCTTTGACGACGACGTCGACCGGATCCTGCAGCTCTACGGCGACCACGGGTACATCCAGGCGCGGGTGGAGTCCACCGAGATCGTGCCCGACCTGGCCCGGAAGAAGGTCACGCTGAAGGTTCGCGTGGTGGAGGGGCCGCAGTTCCACACTGGCACCATCACGATCACGGGCAACGAGATCCTCACCACCGAGGAGATCCGCAAGCTGGTGAAGCTCCAGGAGGGCGGGGTCTTCAGCCGGGGCGCCCTGCGCAACTCTGTGCGGGCGATCGTGGACCGCTACTCCGAGCTGGGGCGGGCCCGGGCCGAGGTCGACCCCCGCACGACGAACGACCTGGCGAACCTGAAGGTGGACGTGGCCATCCCCCTCGTCGAGGGCGGGCCGGTCTACGTCGAGCGGATCAACATCGCCGGCAACACGAAGAGCTCGGAGAAGGTCCTGCGGCGGGAGCTGCGCGTGGCCGAGGGCGAGCTGTTCACGTACCAGAAGCTGGTGCGGAGCCGCCAGCGGCTGTTCAACCTCGGCTACTTCGACGAGGTGAACGTCAACACCGATCAGGGGTCCACTCCCGACAAGATCGTCATCAACATCGACGTGAAGGAGCGCGCGACCGGCGTCTTCAGCATCGGTGCGGGCTACTCGAGCCTCGACAGCCTCTTCGCCACCCTCGACGTGAGCCAGCGGAACCTCTTCGGCCGGGGCCAGGAGGTGTTCCTCCGCTTCCGGATCGGCTCGGTGAGCCGGCTGGGTCTCGTCGGGTTCACCGAGCCCTACCTGTTCGACATCCCGCTCCGCGCGGGGTTCGACATCTACGATCGGGAGCGCGAGTACGAGGACTTCACGGAGGAGCGGCTCGGAGGCGACATTCGGGCGAGCTACCCGATCACCGAGTTCATCACGCTCTCCGGCGTCTACCGACTGGAGAACGTCGACATCACCGACGTGTCGCCGACGGCGAGCCAGGACCTGAAGCAAGAAGAGGGGACGAAGCTCAACTCGGTGGTCGAGTTCTTGGTGGCGCGGGACACACGCGACAACATCTTCGAGCCGACGAAAGGCAGCCGGAACTCGGTGGAGTTCCAGTTCGCGGGCCTGGGGGGGGACACGCAGTTCTACAAGGTCATCGGGGAGTCGTCGTGGTTCGTGCCGCTGCCCATCTTCAACCTGGTGTGGGCGGTCCGCGGGCTCGCCGGGTTCGTCGAGGGCTGGGGCGGCGAGGAGGTCCCGATCTTCGAGCGGTTCTTCCTGGGCGGCGCCACCACGCTGCGCGGACAGAAGACGCGAACGGTGGCCCCGAAGGACGCTCAAGGGGAGACGATCGGCGGCACCTCGGAGCTCGTGTTCAACACCGAGCTCCTGATCCCGATCTTCCCGCGATTCCGGGTCGCCCTCTTCTTCGACGCGGGCAACGCCTACGGGTTCGGGACGGAATTCGACCCCACGAACCTCCGGTACACCGTCGGCGCCGGGGTCCGGTTCTTCTCGCCGCTGGGCCCGATGCGGCTCGATCTCGGATACAACCTGGACAAGGAGCCTGGTGAGAAGGCCTACCAGATCAACTTCACGGTCGGAGCGCCCTTCTGAGAGCGGAGACCGTCAGAGGTGATGCGATGAGACACCGGTGGATCGTCGGGATCGTGACGCTGGTCGTAGGCGGACTCGTGGGTGGGTACGTTACGCGCACGGAGGCGGACGCCGCCGCCACGCGCATCGGATACGTGGACGTCCAGCGCGTGATCGTGCGCTCGGTTGCCGGTGTCGCCGCCCGCGAGCAGCTCGAGCGCGACAAGGTGGCGATGCAGAAGGACGTCGACAACCGCAAGATCGAGGTCGACAAGCTCCGCGACGAGATGGACAAGAAGGGGCTGGTCCTGTCGGCCGAGGCGCGCCGCGAGAAGGAGGAGACCCTCCAGCGGAAGGTGCGCGACCTCCGGCGGCTGGCCGAGGACCTCGAGAAGGAGCTGCAGAAGAAGGAGCAGCAGGCCACCCAGAAGATCCTCCAGGAGCTCACCGGCCTCATCGAGAAGATGGGCAAGGACCGCGGCTTCCTGCTGATCATCGAGCGGCGCAGCGGCGGCGTGATCTACGGTGACCCGGAGGCCGACGTCACCGACGAGGTCATCAAGCTGTACGACCAGGAGAAGGCGAAGAAGCAGTAGGATGTCCGCGCGCTCCCTCGGCGAGCTGGCCCGCCTCGTCGGCGGGGATCTCGAGGGGGATCCATCGCTCGAGATCCGGGGGTTCGCGAGCCTCGAGAGCGCGGGCCCCGGAGACCTGTCCTTCGTCGCCGCCGACCGTCACCTGGCCGCGGCCCGCGAGAGCGCGGCCTCCGCCTTGATCGCGCCGCCCGGGCTCGACCTCGCCGGCCGGCCCGCGATCCGCGTCGCCCAGCCGTACGCGGCGATCGCCGCGGTCGTCCGCGTGTTCTTCCCCGAGCCCGACGTGCCGCCCGGCGTCCACCCGACCGCGCACGTCGCCGACAGCGCCCGCGTCGCGGCCGGCGCCACCGTAGGCGCGTTCGCCGTGGTCGACGCGCGGTCGGTGGTCGAGGACCGGGCCGTGCTCCACGCCCATGTCTTCGTGGGCCCGGACTGCCGGGTCGGGGAGGAGAGCGTACTCCACCCGCACGTGGTGCTGCGGCAGCGCGTGGCGCTCGGGCGCCGGGTGATCGTCCATCCGGGGAGCGTGCTCGGGGCCGACGGGTTCGGGTACGTGTTCGACGGCCAGGCGCACCGGAAGATCCCCCAGGTCGGCCGCGTCGTCGTGGAGGACGACGTGGAGATCGGGGCCAACGTCACCGTGGACCGCGCGACCCTCGGCGAGACCGTGATCGGCCGGGGGACGAAGATCGACAACCTCGTGCAGATTGGCCATAATACCGTGGTCGGAGCGGACGCCATCATCGTCGCCCAGGTCGGCATCGCGGGCTCCTGCCGGATCGGGCGCGGCGTGGTGCTGGCCGGACAGGTGGGGATCGCCGACCACGTGACGGTCGGCGACGGGGCCCGGATCGGTTCGCAAGCCGGTGTCCATCGCGACGTTCCGGCGGGCGCCGGGATGATCGGCACGCCCGCGATTGCGGGGGAGGCCGGGCTCCGCAGCCTCGCGGCCATCGGGCGTCTCCCCGATCTCCTGCGGGAAGTGCGGGCCCTGGGGCGACGTCTGTCCGCGCTGGAGCGGAGGCTCGGAGTGGAGGGAGGATCCGCGGCTCGTGGGTGAGCGGACGACCGACATTCACCCGACCGCGGTGGTGCACCCGGACGCCCGGCTGGGGCCGGGGGTGCGCGTCGGGCCGTTCGCGGTGATCGGCCAGGGCGTGTGCGTGGGCGAGGACGTCGAGATCGGCCCTCACGTCGTGCTGGAGGGACCGCTCGAGCTGGGGCCCCGGTGCCAGATCCACGTCGGCGCCGTGATCGGCCTGCCGCCGCAGGACCTCAAGTGGAAGCCGGGCACGCCGTCGGGCGTGCGGATCGGCGAGGGGACCGTGGTTCGCGAGTACGCGACGATCCACCGCGCGACGACGCCCGACGGTTTCACGGTGCTGGGGAAGGAATGCTACCTGATGGCGCAGGGGCACATCGCCCATGACTGCCAGATCGGCGACAACGTGATCATGACCGGGTACACCGTGCTCACCGGGTTCGTGCAGGTCGGCGACCGGGCCGTGATCTCCGGCCTGACCGGGATCCACCAGTTCGTGCGGATCGGAACGCTTGCCATGGTGAGCGGGTGCTCGCGGATCGGCCAGGACGTGCCGCCGTACTTTATCGTCGAAGGCAACCCCGCGGAGGTGCGCGGCGTGAACATCGTCGGGCTGCGGCGCGCCGGCGTGCCGGCCGAGGTCCGCCTGAACCTCCAGCGCGCCTACAAGATCCTGTACCGGTCGGGTCGGGCTCCGGGGCCGGCGCTCGCGCAGATCCGAGGCGAGATCGAGCCGTCGCCCGAGATCGAGCGCCTCTGCGAGTTCATCGCGTCGTCGAAGCGCGGGATCTGCTAGGGGAGGGAGATGGGCAAGCGCGAGCAAAAGCGGATGCGGGCCGGAGTCATCGGCGCCGGCCACATGGGGCAGTACCACATCCTGGTCTACGCCGAGCTGTGGGACGTGGATCTGGTGGGCATCGTGGACGCCGACGCGGGGAAGGCGGCCCGCCTCGCCGCGCAGTACGACTCCCAGGCCTTCACGGATCACCGGGAGCTCTTCGGCAAGGTCGACGTCGTGTCGATCTCGGTGCCGACCCCGCTGCACTTCGAGGTCGCGAAGGAGTGCCTCGAGGCGGGGGTCAGCGTCCTGGTGGAGAAGCCGCTCACCTCCACGCTCGAGGAGGCCCGCGAGCTCTTCCGCATCGCGCGGGAGCGGAACGTCGTGCTCCACGTCGGCCACGTCGAGCGGTTCAACGGCGCCGTCCAGGAGCTGCGCAAGATCGTCGCGAACCCCATCCTGGTGGAGTCCCGCCGTCTCGGGCCGTTCGTCCCCCGGGTGCAGCACGACACGGTCGTGATGGACCTCATGATCCACGACGTCGACATCGTCCTGGGGCTGGTGGACAGCGAGGTCCGGCGGATCACGGCGGCGGGCTCGCGGGTCCACTCGGCGCGCCCCGACGTCGCCAACGTGCAGATCCTGTTCGACAGCGGCACCGTCGCCAACATCACGGCCAGCCGGGCCACCGAGCACAAGGTGCGGACGCTGGCCATCACGCAGCCCGACGCGTACATCTTCCTCGACTACACGGACCAGGACATCCAGATCCACCGGCGCGCCGCGTCCGAGTACGTGCTGAACCGCGAGTCCATCCGCTACCGGCAGGAGTCCTTCGTCGAGCACCTGTTCGTCCACAAGGAGAACCCGCTCAAGCTGGAGATCCTGCACATCCTCAAGGCCGTGCGCGAGGCGCAGCAGACCGGGACGGTCGATCTCGTCGAGCAGGACGACGTGCGCTCGCTCGCCGTGGCGCTCGAGATCGAGCGAATGATCGAGGAGGGTCGGCCGCACCTCGACTGGCCGCCCCGCTGAGCGGGATGGCCGAGGCGCTCGGCCTGGTCGCCGGGGCCGGGGCGCTACCCGCGCTCATGGCCCGTGAGGCGAGGCGGGCCGGCTGGCGCGTCATCGCGTTCGCGCTGGCCGCTCCGGAGCCCCTCGCCCCTCACGCGGACCGCGTCGTGCCCTGTCGCCTGGGCGACGTGCAGCCCATCCTGTCGGCGCTCGGCGAGGAGGGGGTGCGCCAGGTGGTGCTCGCCGGTCGGGTCCGGAAGGACATGCTGTTCCAGGGAGCTTCCTTGGACCCGGCGGCGCGGCGGCTCGTCTCGCAGGCCCAGGACTGGACGGACGACGGCCTCCTCGGCGCCGCGGTGCAGGCGCTCGCGGCGATGGGGATCGAGGTGCTCGACCAGCGACGGTTCCTGGCGCCCTGGCTGGTGGCCCGGGGGTCGGTGGCCGGGCCCCCGCTCCGGCCCGAGCTCGAGGCCGACGTGGCGCGAGGGCTGCTCCTGGCCCGCGAGTTGTCGGAGCGCGGCGTCGGCCAGACGGTCGTCATTCGCGCGGGCTCGGTGGCGGCCGTCGAGGCGATGGAGGGGACCGACGAGACCGTCCGCCGGGGCCTGGCCCTGGCGGGGCGTGGCGCGGTCGTGGTCAAGGCGTCGGCTCCCGCGCACGACTACCGGCTCGACGTGCCCACCGTCGGCCCCGACACGGTCGACTGCTGTGCGGTGGGCGGCGCGGCCGTGCTGGCGCTGGAGGCGGGACGGGTGCTCCTGCTCGAGCGCGAGCGCGTCGAGGCGGAGGCGGCCCGGGCGGGGCTGAGCATTGTCGGGGTCGCGGAGCCGCCGGGCGTCGCCTGACGTCCTGATGGTGGCCGGCGAGGCCTCCGGGGACCTCCACGGCGCCACGCTGGCCCGAGCGCTCACGACACTCGCGCCGGGCCTCAAGCTCGTCGGAATGGGAGGAGCGCGGATGGCGGCGGCGGGCGTCCGCCTCGTCCGGCGCGCCGAGCGCGTCACCGTCGTGGGCGGGACCGAGGCGGTCGGCCGGCTCCCCGCGCTCTGGTCGGCGTTCCAGGCGCTCCGCCAGCAGCTTCGCTCCCAACGCCCGGGCGTGCTCGTCCTGATCGACTTCCCGGAGTTCAACATGCGGCTGGCCCGGGTGGCCCGGCGGCTCGGCGTGCCGGTGGTGTACTTCGTGGCGCCGCAGTTGTGGGCCTGGCGGCGCGGGCGGGTCCGCACCATGGCGCGGGACGTGAGCCGAGTCCTGGCGATCTTCCCGTTCGAGGTTGGCCTCTATCAGGAAGCCGGGGTGCCGGTCGAGTTCGTCGGCCATCCGGTGCTCGACGTCCTGCCCGCCCTGGACAAGGCCGCGGCGCGCGCCGGCCTCGCGACGGACGGGGAGACGCTGGTGGGCCTCCTGCCGGGGAGCCGGGGCGCGGAGGTCCGGCGCCACCTGCCCGTGCTGCTGGGAGCCGCGCAGCGGATCGCGACGCGACGTCCGCGGGCGCGATTCGTCGTGCCGGTCGCTCCCACCATCGCAACGGCCATGGTGGCGGAGACCGCGCGCGCGTCCGGGCTCCCGGTCGAGGTGCTCCCCGGAGAGGCCTATCGGGTGATGGCCGCCGCCGACCTCCTCCTCGTCGCCTCGGGGACGGCGACGCTCGAGGCGGCCTGCTACGGTACGCCCATGGTCGTCCTCTACCGGCTCTCGGCCGTGTCGCACTGGCTCGCCCGCCGCCTGGTCCGGGGGGTCTCGCACATCAGCCTGCCGAACATCATCGCCGGCCGAGGCATCGTGCCGGAGCTGATCCAGGGAGAGGCCACGCCGGACACGGTCGCGTGGGCCGGGCTGCGGCTTCTCGAGGACGACGCGGCCCGCGCCGACCAGCGTGCCGCCCTGCTCGAGGTCCGGGCCCGGCTGGGCGAGGCCGGCGCCGGGCTCCGTGCCGCGCGCGCCGTCCTGCGAGAGCGCGATGGGGCAGCCGGTCGCTGAGCCCGCCGCCGACCGGCGGCCCGCGGCCGGGCGGCGCCGGCCCGGCCGCGCGCTGGTGACCTCGCGGCCCGCGGTGGCGCTGGGGCGGGGGCTGGTGCGCCTGCTCGCGTGGAGCCTCCGCATCCGGGAGTTCCCGTCGCCGGGGCTCGAGGCGATCTGGCGCGCCCAGACGCCGGTGATCTACACCGTGTGGCACGGGCAGATCCTGCTCCTGCCGTGGATCTACGGGCGCCGCTACCGGCTCCACGCCCTCACGAGCCGGTCCCGGGACGGGGAGATGCTGAGCCGCTTCATCCAGGGCTTCGGCATCCGGGTGGTGCGCGGCTCGTCGTCGCGCGGCGGCGCGCGCGCGCTTCTGTCGCTGGCCCGGGTCATCCGCGAGCTGGGCGAGAACGCCCTCGTCGTCCCCGACGGGCCGCGCGGACCGCGTCACGTCGCGCAGAACGGCGCCGTCATGCTGGCGAAGATGACTGGCGTCCCGATGGTGCCGCTGGCCTTCGCCGCCTCGCCCTGCCGCGTGCTCCGGTCGTGGGACGCGTTCGTCGTGCCTCGCTTCTTCGCCCGGGCCGCCGTCGTGTTCGCGGAGCCGATCCTCGTCCCGCGCGACGCCGACCGCGCGGTCATCGAGGCGAAGCGGCGCGAGCTCGAGGCGACGCTCCGGGCGGTCACCGCGGCGGCGGCCCGGAAAGCCCGAGGGGACGATGTACCGGGTCTATAGCGTCATCCTGGCGCTCCTCGCACTCGGCTACCTGCCGCTGTTCCTCGTGCGCAAGGTGTGGGGCGCCGGCTACCCCTTGGCGCTCCGGGAGCGCCTGGGATTCGTGCGGGTCCCGCCGCCTCCCATGCCGCTCGGCCGGTTCTGGGTGCACGCGGTGTCGGTGGGGGAGGTGATGGCGGCCGTGCCGCTGGTCCAGGCGCTCCGCGCGCGGTGGCCGGCGGCCGACATCGTAGTCTCGACCGTGACGGCGACCGGCGGGCGCGTGGCGCGGACGCGGCTGGCCGAGGCCGCGGCGATGCTGACGTTCCCGCTGGACTTTCGCGGCGCCGTCAGGCGCGCCGTCCGCCGGGTGGAGCCCGGCTGCTTCATTTCGCTCGAGACGGAGCTCTGGCCCAATCTGCTCCGGGCGCTCCGCGAGGCGAGGGTGCCGGCCGTCCTCGCCAACGGCCGGATCTCCGACCGCTCCTATCGCCGCTACCGGCGGGTCCGCCGCCTCTTCCGCCGGGTGCTCGAGGACGTCGCCCTCTTCTGCATGCAGTCCGAGGAGGACGCCCGCCGCATCATCAGCCTCGGGGCGCCGCCCGAGCGCGTCCTCGTGACCGGCAACCTGAAGATGGAGTCGCCGTCCGGGGACGCTGGCGCCGAGCAGCTGTGGCGCCGCCTGCTTCATCTGGGCCAGGCGCCGGTCGTGGTGGCGGGCAGCACGCATCGCGGCGAGGAGGCGACCGTGCTGGACGCGTTCCTGGCGATGCGGCCGGCGGCGGACGGGCTCCGGCTGGTGCTGGCCCCGCGTCACCCGGAGCGGCTGGACGAGGTCGAGGAGCTGGCCCGGGCCCGCGGGCTCGGCGTCGTCCGACGAACCCGCGTGGGCCCGGGCAACGGAGCGCCGGTGATCCTCCTCGACACGATGGGCGAGCTGGCGTCGCTCTACGCGGTCGCCGACGTCATCTTCGTCGGGGGCAGCCTCGTCCCGGTCGGGGGCCACAACGTGGTCGAGCCCGCCCTTCACGCCAAGGCGGTCGTGTTCGGTCCGCACATGACGAACTTCCGAGACGCCGCGGCGCTCCTCCTGCGGGCCGACGCGGCGATCCAGGTGGGCAGCGGCTCGGAGCTGGCGGCGGCGCTCGGCCGGCTCCTCGGGGACGCCCCCGCGCGGCAGGCGCTCGGGCGCGCGGCCTGGAGCGCGGTCCGCGCGCACCAGGGCGCGTGCGTCCGCACGGTGTCGGCGCTCGAGCGGGTGCTGGCGGTCTCGGGACGTGCCCGCGCGTGAGCGCCCGGGCGGCTCCGACGGGCGGGGGAGACCGGTGACGAGAGAGCCGGGCGCCTTCCGGCGCGGCCGGCTCCTCCGCGCCTGGCGTGAAGGGCGCGCTGGCCTGCTCGGCCTGGCGCTCGCGCCCGCGGCGTGGGCCTATCGCGGTGGCCTGGCCGTCCGGGACGCCGCCTACGGGCGCGGGTGGCTCGCCCGCGGTCGCCTGTCATGCCCCGTGGTGTCCATCGGCAACCTGACGATCGGCGGCACCGGCAAGACCCCGGCGGTCGAGATGGTGGCGCGGTGGCTCACCGACGACGGGCGGCGGGTCGCCATCGTCAGCCGGGGGTACGGCCGCCGGCCGGGCGCGCCCGTCGAGCTCGTGTCGGACGGAGGCGCGCCGAGGCTACCCGCCGACCAGGCCGGCGACGAGCCGCTGCTCCTCGCTCGGCGTCTCCCCGGGGTGGGGGTCGTTGTCGGCGCCGATCGTCTCGCGGCGGGCCGCTGGGCGGTGACCCACCTCCGCCCGGACGTCGTGCTGCTCGACGACGGCTTTCAGCAGCGGCGCCTCATGAAGGACGTGGAGATCGTCTGCGTGGATGCCCGCGTCCCGTGGGGTCCGGGCGGGCTCTTCCCACGCGGCACGCTGCGCGAGCCGCCGGCCGCGCTCGCCCGGGCGCACCTCCTCATCGCCACGCGGGCGGCTGGTCGGAACCTGGCCGGCCTCGTCGAGGAGATCCGCCAGTACGCGGGACCGGCGCCCTGCATCGCGGCGGACTACGCGGTCGAGGGGCTCGAGGATCTGGAATCGGGGGCGCTGCATCCGGCGTCCGCGCTCCACGGCCGGGGTGTGCTCGCCTTCGCAGGGATTGCCGCGCCGGAGCGGCTGGCCGAGACGCTGACGGCCCACGGGGCGATCGTGCGCGACGTCGTGGCGTTCCCGGACCACCACTCGTACGCGCCGCAGGATCTCGCCGCCGTGGCCCACCGCGCCCGGGCGATGGGAGCGGGCATTCTCGTGACGACCGAGAAGGACGCGGTGCGCCTGGGCCGGCCGCTCGTGCCGGCCGCCGCCGGTCGGCTGGTCGCGTCGCCCGAGGGCGCCCAGGCGCCCTTGCCGACGTGGGCGCTCCGCGTCCGGCTCGAGCCGGTCGACGAGGTCCGCCTGATCGACGCGTGGCGGGCCGAGCTCAGGGCGCGCGTCGACGCGGTGGCGCGCGAGGCCCGCGCCGAGACGTCGCCGTGAAGGGGGGCGCGATCTCCCGGGCCGGGATCGCCCGCGCCCTGGTGCGCTTCCCAAACTGGCTCGGCGACACCGTGATGGCGCTCCCCGCGCTGCGCGCGCTGCGCGCCGCGGTTCCGGGCGCCGAGCTCTGGTGTCTCGGCCCCTGGGTGGGGACCATTCTCGAGGCGGAGCCCGGTATCGCGCGTCGGCTCGTTCCACCCGCGAGCCTGGGCGCCCGGCTGGCCCAGGCCCGCCGCCTCCAACAGACGCGCTTCGACCTCGCCCTGATCCTGCCCAACTCGTTCGAGACCGCGCTGGCGGGGTGGCTGAGCGGCGCGCGCTGGCGCGTGGGCTACGGGGAGGGGCGGGACATCCTCCTGACGCACGCGGTCCCGGTGCAGCGCGACCGGGTCCACCAGGTGACGGGCTATCTCCGCCTGCTGGCGCCTCTCGGCGTGGACGCGCCCCGGACCGCGCCGACGCTGGCGGTGGACGCCGCCCGCCGGGTGGAGGCGCGCCGGCTGCTCGACGAGACCGGCCTGCCGACGGGCGTCTCGCGCGTCGGGCTTCAGCTGGGGGCGGCGCTCGGCCCCGCGAAGCTCTGGCCTCCAGCCCGCATCGCCGAGCTGGCGGCGCGCCTCGAGGCACGTGGGATCCGCCCGGTCCTGCTCGGCAGCCCCCAGGCGGAGAGCCTCGCCGCCGCCGTCCAGGCGACGGCCGCGGGGCCGATCCGGAGCCTCGTGGGGCGAGATCAGCCGTCGCTCCTGGCCGCCCTGATCGCCGAGCTCGACGCGCTGGTCGGCGCCGACAGCGGCCCGGCTCACGTGGCCGCCGCGGTCGGCGTGCCGGCCGTGACCCTCTTCGGCCCCACCGACCCCCGGCTCACCGGCCCGCTCGGCGCCGGGCAGCAGGCGCTCTGGCGCCAGCCGGCGTGCGGGCCCTGCTTTCTCCGGGAGTGCCCGATCGATCACCGGTGTCTCCGGGCCATCGAGGTGGCGGACGTCGAGGCGGCGGTGATGACCGCGCTGGCAGGGCGCCGGTGAGACCGCTCCGGATCCTGCACGTCGTCGCGAACCGCTGGTGGACCGGCAGCGCGGACCCGGCCCTCGACCTCGCGCGGGCCCTCGGTGAGCGCGGGCACGCGGTCTGGTTCGCCTGCGCCCGCGGGGACGTGCTCGAGACGCATGTCCGCGAGGCCGGGGTTCCGCTGGTGGACGGGCTCTCGCTGGAGCGGACGGCGCGCCCCTGGCAGCTGATCGGGGACATCAGCACGCTTCGGCGCTCGCTGCGGGAGCTCCGGATCGACCTGGTGCACGCCCATCAGACTCACGACCACTGGCTGGCTGCGCTGGCCCGGTGCGGCATGGCGGTCCGGCTGGTTCGCACCGTGCATCATCGCCGGGCCGCCCACTCCGGGCCGGCGGCGCGCTGGCTCCTTCGTGAGACCGATGCCCTGATCGCGGTCAGCGCGGGGATCGCCGGGCGGCTCCGCGCCGGGGGAGTGCCCGCGGCCCGCGTGAGCGTCGTGCCGGGCGCCGTCGACGTGAAGCGCTTCGCGCCCGATGCGGACGGTGAGGCCGTCCGCAGGGAGCTGGGTCTCGGCGACGCGCCGGTGGCCGGCTGTGTCGCGCGGATGGTGCCGGGCCGGGGCCACGACGTGCTGCTGCGCGCGGCGGCGCGCCTGCGGCAGCGGCTGCCCGCGGCCCGCCTGGTGCTGGTGGGCCGGGGCGAGCATCGCGCCGCCCTGGAGGCCCTCGTGCGGGAGCTCGGGCTCAGCTCGACCGTCGTCTTCGCCGGCTATCGGGGTCCCGACCTGCCGGCGGTCCTGGCCGCGCTCGACTGCGCGGTCCTGCTGGGCGTGGGATCGGAGGAGTCCTGCCGCGCCGTGCTGGAGGCGATGGCCGTGGGCCGCGCGGTCGTGGCCGCGCCCGTCGGCGCCGTCCCGGAGATCGTGGTCGACGGGGAGACCGGGTGGCTCGTCGAGCCGGAGCCGGACGCCGTGGCGGCTCGGCTGGAGGCGGTGCTGCGGGATCGGGCGGCCGCGCGCCGCCTGGGCGGGGCCGCCCGGCGCCGGGTGGAGACCCTCTTCACGCCGTCGCGGCGCGCGGCGCTGGTGGAGGCCGTGTACGCCTCAGTGCTCGCCAAAGAAGCGCTTCCTCGCCCGTGAGCCATCAGTATAATGGCGCAGATGAGTTGCAGGCCGGAAGTGCGCGTCGCCATGGACCGAACCTCCCCGATGTCCCGCTGGTCACGTCGTGCCGAGCCCTGAGGCCGCCGGGCTGCTCCGGGCCGTCCAGGGGTTCGAGGGCCGCCGGGTCCTCGTCGTGGGAGACCTCGTGGCGGACGAGTACGTCTTCGGGCGGCCCGAGCGTGTCTCCCGGGAAGCTCCCGTCCTGATCCTCCGGTACCTCTCGCAGGAGATCCGCCTGGGAGGGGCCGCGAACGCCTGCCACAACCTACACACGCTGGGCGCGCGGGTCCTGCCGGTCGGCGTGGTGGGAGCCGATCCCGCGGGCGACACGGTCCGGCGCTCGCTGGCGGAGCGCGGCGTCCCCACCGACGGCATCCTGACGGTTCCGGAGCGCCCGACTCCGGTCAAAACGCGGATCCTCGGGGGCGGGTGGGGATCGCGGTCCGCTCGCCAGCAGATCGTCCGCGTGGACCGGGAGCCCGAAGGGCCGATCCCGCCGGCGCCCGAGGCGGCGCTCGTCGAGCGGCTCCGCGGGCTCGCGGGGCGCGTGGACGCGGTCGTCCTGTCGGATTACGGCTACGGCACGATCACCCCGCGCGTGCTCGCGGAGATCCGGGTGCTCGGGGAGAAGGGGGCCATCGTCGCCGCCGACTCGCGATACGATCTCTTCCGCTTTGACCGCCTCACCGCGGCGACCCCGAGCGAGTCGGAGGTCGAGCACCTCCTGGGGATCTCGCTCGACGGGGACAAGGCCGTCGAGCAGGCGGGGTGGCAGCTCATCGAGCGGCTCGGCTCGCGCTACCTCCTCGTCACGCGCGGCGCGAAGGGCCTGGTCCTGTTCGAGCGCGGCGGCGCGGCGACGTTCGTGCCGATCTTCGGGAGCGACGAGATCGCCGACGTCACCGGGGCCGGCGACACCGTCATCAGCGCGTTCACCCTGGCGCTCGCGAGCGGGGCGCGGCCGGTGGACGCGGCGCGACTGTCCAACTACGCGGGTGGCCTCGTGGTCATGAAGCGCGGCACCGCCACCGTGTCCCGGGACGAGCTGGCCGAGGCCGTGCGCCGTGACCTGGGCGCCGGGACGAATGACGGGGCGAGTGCTCGATCTTGAGGGGGCGCGGACCGCGGCCGAGACGGCGCGGGTCTCGGGACGCCGCGTGGTGCTCGCGAACGGGTGCTTCGATCTCCTCCATGTCGGGCACGTGCGGTACCTGGAGGCCGCGCGCGCTCTGGGAGACCTCCTGATCGTGGGCGTCAACGGGGACGCCGCGGTGCGGCGCCTCAAGGGCCCCGGGCGTCCCCTCATGCCGGCCGCCGAGCGGGCCGAGATCCTGGCGGCCCTCCGCGCCGTCGACCACGTGGTGGTCTTCGACGACGACACCGCGGACCGGCTGATCGCGCTCCTCCGCCCCGCGGTTCACGCGAAGGGCACCGACTACACGGCCGAGTCGGTGCCCGAGCGGGCGGCCGTCCTCGCCGCCGGGGGGTGCGTCGCCATCGCGGGGGACGCCAAGCAGCACTCAACCCGGGACGTGATCGCGGAGATCCTGGCCCGCTTCGGGCGGGGCCAGGAGGCGCTCCGGTGACGCGCGGGCGGGACGCGGCGCCACGCATCGCGCTGGTCAAGCTCTCCTCGCTGGGCGACGTCGTCCACGCGCTCCCCGCCGCCCGGGCGATTCGCGTGTGGTGGCCGCGGGCGGAGCTGACGTGGGTCGTCGAGCGGCGCGAGGAGGCCATCCTCGGGGGCAACCCGGACCTCGACCACGTGGTGCCGGTCGACACGCGGCTCTGGCGGCGGGAGTTCAGGCGCCCGGGCGGGGCCCCGGGGGTCGTCGGCAAGGTGCGCGGCCTCGTCCGTCGGCTCGCGGCCGGGCGGTTCGATGCGGCCGTGGACCTCCAGGGCCTCTGGAAGAGCGGGGCGATCACCGTCCTCACGCGCGCGCCGCTCCGCGTCGGGCTCGCGGCGCCCCACTGCCGGGAGCGCGCTAGCGCGTGGTTCACGAACCGGCACGTGACGCCGCCTCCTTCGGCGGTGCACGTCGTCGACCAGTACCTGGCGGTGGTCGCGGCGCTCGGGATCGACCTCGGCGCCGTCGGCCCGCCGGCCTTCCCGATCGCCCGGGACCCGGCCGCCGAGTCCCGGATGACGCGCTGGCTGGAGGAGGAGGGCGTCAAGGCGACGACGCCCCTCGTCCTGCTCAACCCCGGATCGGGCGGCGATCACAAGCGCTGGGCGGTCGAGGCCTTCCGCCGTCTCGGCGAGGAGCTGGCGGTGCGGCTGGCCGCGCGCGTCGGCATCACCTGGGGGCCCGGGGAGGAGCCGCTGGCGCGCGCGATCGCCCACGGCATGCGGACCGGCGCCCTCGTGCCTCCCGCCACGACCATCATCGAGATGATCGCGCTCTTCCGGCGCGCCACGCTGGTCGTCGGGGGAGACACCGGGCCGGTGCACGTGGCGGCGGTGCTCGGCGTGCCGACGATCGGGCTCTACGGCCCGACGGACGCCCGGCGGAACGGCCCGTACGGACCGCACGTGGCAGCCATCCAGAGCCCCACGGGACACATGGACGGGGTGTCCGTGGACTCCGTCCTCGGGGCGGCGCAGGCCCTGCTCCGATGAGCCCCGGGGGCCCGGCGGCGAGCCTGTCGGTGGCGATCGTGGTGCTGAACGAGGAGGAGCGGCTGCGCGCCTGCCTGGAGAGCGTCGTGTGGGCCGACGAGATCGTCGTGGTGGACGCCGGGTCGAGCGACAAGACCGTGGCGATCGCGCGCGAGTTCACCGACCGGGTGCTCTTCCGGCCCTGGGACGGCTACGTCGCCCAGAAGAACTTCGCGCTCGAGCAGTGCCGCGGCGACTGGCTCCTCTCGCTCGACGCGGACGAGCGCGTGTCGGATGCCCTCCGCGAGGAGATTCGGGGCACGCTTCGGGGCGGGCGCGACGAGGTCGGCTTCTACCTGCCGCGGCGTAACCTGTTCCAGGGGCGGTGGGTCCGCCACGGCGGACTCTATCCGGACTGGCAGCTCAGGCTGTTCCGCCGGGGGCAGGGGGCGTTCGCCGAGCGAGCCGTCCACGAGTCGGTGCAGGTGGACGGGCCGACGGGGCAGTTCGGCGCGCCGCTGGTCCACGAGAGCTACCGCAGCATCGGGGACGCCGTCGCGCGGCTCAACCGCTACTCGGACCTCGCCGCCGCCGAGCTCGCGCGGACCGGGCGCGGCGGGAGCCTGGTGGATCTCCTGGGCCGGCCGGTGTGGCGCTTCATGTCGATGTACGTCCTGCGGGCGGGGTTCCTCGACGGGTGGCGCGGCCTCGTCCTGGCGGGTCTCCACGCGCACTACGTCTTCCTGCGGGCCGCCAAGGTGCGGGAGCGGCGGGCGGGGCGGGGGGTGGTGTGACGCGGGCCGTCGCGGTGATCCCCGCGCGCTGGGCGTCGGTCCGCTTCCCGGGCAAGGCGCTGGTCGTGATCCGGGGGAAGCCCCTGGTGCAGCACGTCTGGGAGCGGGCGCGGGAGCTCGAGACCGTCGAGCGCGTGGTGGTGGCGACGGATGACGAGCGGATCGCCGCCGCGGTGCGCGGGTTCGGCGGCGCGGTCGCCATGACCGGCGCCGAGTGCGTGAACGGGACGGATCGGGTCGCCCAGGCGACCCGGGACTGGCCCGTGGACCTGGTGGTGAATCTCCAGGGGGACGAGCCGACCTTCGAGGTGAAGGCGCTCGACCAGCTGGTGCGGGTGATGGCGGACGATCCGGCGATCGAGATGGGCACGCTCGCGCACCCCGTCGCGGACGAGGCCGAGCACCGGGATCCGAACGCCGTGAAGGTCGTGCTCGACCAGTCCGGCCACGCCCTCTACTTCACGCGGGCGCCGGTGCCGTACGCGCGCCAGGTGGGGCTCGCGGTGCCGCTGCGCCACGTCGGGATCTACGTGTTCCGGCACGCGTTCCTGCAGCGCTACGCGCGGCTCGCCCCCACGCCGCTCGAGCAGACGGAGCGGCTGGAGCAGCTCCGAGCCCTCGAGCACGGCGTCCGCATCCGCGTCCTGCTCACCCCCCACGGGTCGATCGGCGTCGACACGCCGGCCGACGTCGACCGCCTGTCCGCCTACCTCGAGGGCCGCGAGGGCCGGGACCGGTGACCGCCCGTCCGCGCGTGCTCTCGGGGATGGGGCCGACGGGGCGCCTGCACCTCGGCAACCACCTCGGGGTTCTGGACAACTGGGTGCGCCTCCAGACGGACTTCGACTGCTTCTACTTCAGGACTCGGGCCGGAGTCCGGCGGCCCATGGCGCGCGCGGGGGAGGGAGCGCGGTGAGCGAGGCGACGACGGCCGCTCCGACCGCCGCGACCGCGACCCCGTCGCCCTTGACGGTGCGGCTGGAGGAGTTCGAGGGGCCCCTCGACCTGCTCCTGCACCTGGCGCGCACGGAGGAGATCGATCTCGCGCGCCTGCCCATCCGGCGGATCACGGACCAGTACCTCGCCTACCTGGAATCGGTCGAGTTCCGGGAGCTCGACGACGCCGGGGCCTTCCTCGTGCTGGCCGCCACGCTCGTGTACCTGAAGTCCCGCCTGCTCCTGCCCCCGGCGGAGACCTCGGAGGAGAGCCTCGAGGAGGACGCCGAGCTCCTCCGCCAGGAGCTCGAGGCGCGACTCCGCGCCTACGCGCGGGTCAAGGAGATCGGCGCCTGGCTCCGCGAGCGCGAGGCCGAGTGGAGCACCCGATTCACCCGGACCTGGAGCGAGCTGCCGGTCCCCGAGTACCTGCCGATCGAGAGCCTGTCGCTCTGGGACCTCACCGAGGCGTACCGGGCGTTCCTGGTCCGGCTCTCCCGGGCGGAGCCGACGCGCGAGGTCGAGCCCGAAGGGCCGCCGCTCCTCGAGCGCATGACGATGATCCAGGACGTGCTCGCGCAGTCCTGGTACGTCCTGTTCTCGGCCCTGCTCGGGGCCTCGCCGCCCCGGCCCGAGGTGGTGGTCACGCTGCTCGCCGTCCTCGAGCTGGTCCGGCTTCAGCGCGCGCGGGCGCAGCAGCGGGAGCTGTTCGGCGAGATCGTCATCGAGCGGGCCTCCGGAGAGGCGTCCGGCCGTGAAGCCTGAGAGCGGGGGGCGGGTGATGTCCGAGACGGTGACGCCGGAGCTCGTCGGCCAGCTGGAGGCGCTCCTGTTCTCCTCCGATGCGCCGCTTCCCATCGAGCGGCTCGCCGAGGTGCTCGAGATCTCGCCGCTCGACGCCCGCGCGGCGGCCGAGGCCCTCCGCACGGCCTGCGACGAGCCGGGGCGAGGCCTGTCGGTGGTCGAGGTCGGCGGCGGGATCCGCCTCGTGACGCGGCCCGAGCACGCGCCGGTCCTCATGAGCCTCCAGCGGCTTCGCCTGAAGAGCCGCCTGTCCCGGGCGGCGGTGGAGACCTTGACGATCATCGCGTACCGCCAGCCGATCTCGCGACCCGAGATCGAGCAGCTCCGGGGAGTCGGCACCGAGAGCGTGCTGGCGCACCTCCTCGAGCGGCGGCTCGTCCGGGTGGTGGGCCGGAAGCCGACGCCCGGCCGGCCCGTGCTCTACGGGACGACGCTGGAGTTCCTCGAGCACTTCGGGCTCCGGGACCTGGAGGACCTGCCGGCCTTCGAGCCGCCGGCGGATGCCGCGGGAGAGGCGACCGCGGCGGCAGCGGCGGTCGAGCAAGGCTCCCTCGATCCGGCCCTGGCGGACGATCCCGGCGCGGACCCGGCCGGGGAGGAGCGCGGGCACCCGTCCCCGGCCTGAGGGCCATGCCGCCCGTCCGGCTCCACAAGCTCCTGGCCGACGCGGGCGTCGCCTCGCGGCGTGCGGCCGAGCGCCTGATCGTGGCGGGACGGGTCCGCGTCAACGGCGTGCCCGTGCTGGAGCTGGGTGCCCACGCCGACCCGCTCCAGGACAAGATCGAGGTCGACGGGCGCCCGCTCCCGGGCGCCGAGCCGAAGCGCTACGTCCTCCTCCACAAGCCCCGCGGGTTCCTCACGACGCGGGAGGATCCGCGAGGGCGGCCGCGCGTGTTCGACCTCGCGCCGGAGCTCGGTGTTCGCCTGCATTCAGTCGGGCGGCTCGACTTCGACGCCGAGGGCCTCCTCCTCCTGACCAACGACGGCGCGCTGACGTTCCACCTCACCCATCCCCGGCACGGCGTCCGGCGCGTGTATCACGTCCTCGTGGAGGGGCGCCTCGCGCCCGAGGTGCTCCAGGCGCTCGAGCGCGGGGTCGCCCTCGAGGACGGCCCGGCGCGCGTCGACCGCGCCCGGCGGCTCCGCGGCGGTGGACCCGGGCGCCACTGGGTCGAGCTCAGCTTGTCCGAGGGCCGGTATCGCGAGGTCAAGCGTCTGTGCCGCGCCCTGGGTCTCGTCGTGGAGCGCCTCCGGCGGGTCGCCTTCGGGCCGCTCGAGCTGGGCGATCTGCCGCCGGGGCAGTGGAGGGAGCTGACGACCGCGGAGGTGGCCGCCCTGGCGGCGTCCGGGCCGAGCCGCCCGCCCCCGCCGCCGGGCTGAGCCGCCGTCGGCCGGTGTCGCCCGGCCGTCCGCCGCGAAGCCGGCCGAGAGGCCCGCGCGCGGGCCCGCCCCTGGTGGGGGCTTGCTTGCGCGGTGCCCATCCCTGCCCTATACTATGCGGGCTTTTCTACGCCCCCCTCCTGGAGATTTGATGGGTTTGGACGAATGGCGAGCACGTATCGATGAGATCGACCGCCACCTCCTCCGGTTGCTCAACCAGCGGGCCGAGCTCTCGCTCGAGATCGGCCGGGCCAAGCGGGAGTCCGGCGAGCCGGTCTTGGTCCCCGAGCGCGAGCAGGAGATCCTCGACGAGCTCGCCCGCCTGAACCCCGGGCCGCTGGCCGCGGCGGCAATCCGCTCGATCTGGTCCGAGATCCTGTCGGTCTCTCGCAGTCTCCAGCGACCGTTCCGCGTCGCCTACCTCGGTCCCCAGGGGACCAACACGCATCTGGCCGCGCTGCGGCACTTCGGCTCGAGCGCCGCGTTCGTGCCGGCGCGCGGCATTCCCGAGGTCTTCGACGAGGTCGAGCGGGGACGGGCGGACGTCGGGATCGTGCCGATCGAGAACTCGAGCGAAGGCGTGGTGAACCACACGCTCGACGGGCTCATCGACTCGGAACTGCTGATCTGCGGGGAGGCCTCGCTCGAGATCCACCACCAACTCCTCTCGCGCGCCGCCGAGCTCGGCGACGTCAAGAGGGTGTTCTCGCATCCCCAGGCGCTCGCCCAGTGCCGGGGCTGGCTCGGCCGGCACCTGCCGGACGCCGAGGTCGTGGAGATGGCGTCCACGTCGGCGGCCGCCGAGCAGGCCGCGCTCGACGCCGCCACCGCCGCGGTGGCGAGCGAGCTCGCCGGCGAGTTGTACCGCGTCCCGGTGCTGCGGGAGCGCATCGAGGACTACGCCAACAACGTGACGCGATTCCTCGTGATCGGCCGCCGGGCAGCCGGGCGGACGGGGCGCGATAAGACCTCGGTCCTCTTCTCGATCCGCGACGAGGTGGGGACCCTCTACCGGATCCTGGAGCCGTTCGCGACCGCGCGCCTGAGCCTGACCAAGATCGAGTCGCGGCCCACGCGGCGGCGGCCGTGGGAGTACGTCTTCTTCGTGGACTTCGAGGGGCACCGGGACGATCCGGTGACCCAGGGCGTGCTCGCGGCCGTGCGTGAGCGGTGTCTGTTCCTGAAGGTGCTGGGATCGTACCCGGCGCTCTCGTGAGGCGCGGGACGTGAGCACCGCCTGGGAGCGCCTGGCCAACGAGCCGATCCTGGACATCCAGCCGTACCAGCCCGGCAAGCCCATCGAGGAGCTCGAGCGGGAGCTCGGCATCCCCCACGCGCTCAAGCTCGCGTCGAACGAGAACCCCGTGGCGCCGCCGCCCGCCGTCCTGGATGCGGTCCGGCAGGCGCTCGCGGGGCTCAACCGGTACCCTGACGGCTCCGGCTACTACCTCCGGCAGGCCCTCGCCAAGAAGCACGGGGTCTCCCCGGAGTCGATCGTGCTGGGCAACGGCTCGAACGAGCTGATCGAGCTCCTGGCCCGGGCGTTCGTGCGGCACGGCGAGGAAGTCGTCATCCCGCATCCGTCCTTCGTCGTCTACCCGTCGATCGTTCAGGCGGTCGGCGGGACCCGCGTGGTGGTGCCCCTGAAGGATGACCGGATCGACCTGCCGAAGATGCGCCGTGCGATCACCGCGCTCACGAAAATGGTGTTCGTCGCCAACCCGAACAACCCGACGGGCACCATCGTGACGGCGCAGGAAGTCGAGAAGTTCCTCGACAAGGTCCCGGAGCACGTGATCGTCGTGTTCGACGAGGCCTACTACGACTTCGCCGCCGCCCCGGACTTCCCGGACTCGCTGGCCCACCTCCGTCAGGGGAAGCGCGTCGTCGTCCTGCGGACGTTCTCCAAGATGGCGAGTCTGGCCGGGCTCCGCGTCGGCTACGCGGTCGCCGACCCCGACTGCATCGCGCTCGTGAACCGGATCCGCCAGCCGTTCAACGTGAACACGCTGGCCCAGGTCGCCGCGCTGGCCGCCCTCGGCGACGAGGCCCATGTCCAGCGCTCGGCGGAGACCGTGCGGGAGGGCGCGCGAGGCCTGATGGCGGCCCTCGATGCCCTGGGCGTCCGTCACGTCCCGACACGGGCCAACTTCATCCTCGCCGAATTCGACGATGCGGCGCGCGTTTACGAGGGACTCCTCAAGCTTGGCGTGATCGTCCGCCCGATGACGAGCTTCGGCCTCGAGCGGGCGCTCCGGATCACGGTCGGCACGAAGGAGGAGAACGCGCGGCTCATCGAGACGCTGCGGACGGTCCTCGGGAAGGGAGACGTCAACGCGTGAGCCCACCGCGCTGGCCGCGCCTCGCCGTCGTCAGCCCGGGGCTCATCGGGGGCTCCGTGGCCCGGGGCGCCCGCGCCCGGCGGCTCGCCCGCGAGGTGGTCGTGGTGGCGCGGCACGAGGCCGCGGTCCGGACGGCGCTCGACGCGGGAGCGGCCGACGTCGGGACCACGGACCTGGCGGCGGGTGTCGCGGGCGCGAGCCTCGTCGTCCTGTGCGCGCCCGTGGGCGCGCTGCCCGGGCTCATTCGCGCCGCGTGGCCGCACCTCGCGCCCGGGGCGGTCCTGACCGACGCGGGCAGCGTGAAGCGGAGCGTGGTCGAGGCGGCGCGCGGCTGTCCTCCGCGGGCGGGCGCGAGCTTCGTCGGCGGGCATCCGATGGCCGGCTCCGAGCGCTCGGGGTTCGAGGCGTCGGACGCCGACCTCTTCGAGGGCCGGCTCGCGCTCCTGACGCCCACGCCCGACACGCCCGAGCCCGCGGTCCTGGCGGCGACGGCGCTCTGGGAGGGGCTCGGGAGCACGGTGCGAAGGCTCTCCGCCGAGGCGCACGACCATCTTGTCGCCCAGATCAGCCACCTGCCGCACCTCCTGGCCTACGCGCTGGTCTCAGCGGCGGAGGGCGAGGCCTTGCCCCTGGCGGGCCGGGGCTTCGTCGACACGACGCGCGTCGCCGCGTCCGCCGAGACGCTCTGGGCGGACATCTTCCGGGAGAACCGGGGACCGCTCCTCGACGCGCTCACGCGGTACGAGGCGATCCTCGCGCGGTGGCGGGATCTCGCGGCGCGAGGCGACTGGGCGACGCTCGAGGCGGAGCTCGGCCGCGCCCGCGAGATCCGGGAGAAGCTCGCGTGAACGCCGTGGTCCGCCCGGTCCGGCGCGTCGCGGGCACGATCGCCGTGCCCGGCGACAAGTCCGTCTCGCACCGCGCCGCGCTCCTCGGCGCGCTCGCCGAGGGGGTCACCGAGGTGCAGGGCTTCCTCGAGGGCGAGGATTGCCTGGCGACCCTCAAGGCGGTGGCGGCGCTCGGGGCGGAGGTCACCCGGAAGGGTCCCGGGCACTTCGTGATCCAGGGGGCGGGGCCGGAGGGTCTCACCGAGCCGGGCGACGTGATCGACTGCGGGAACTCCGGGACCATGGCCCGGCTGCTCGTCGGGGTCCTCGCGGGTCAGCCGTTCACCACCGTGCTCACGGGCGACGAGTCGCTCCGCCGGCGCCCCATGGAGCGCGTGATGGAGCCGCTCGCCCGGATGGGCGCGCGGGTCGCCGGACGGCGGGGCGGCGCCCGGCTGCCGCTGGCGATCACCGGCGCGCGCCCGCTCCACGCGATCCGCCACGTGTCGCCGGTTGCCAGCGCCCAGGTGAAGTCGGCCGTGCTCCTGGCCGGGCTCTCCGCGTCCGGGCCGGTGAGCGTGGTCGAGCCGACGCGGAGCCGCGACCACACGGAGCGGATGCTGACCGCGTTCGGCGGCGAGGTCCGGGTGGACGGCGAGACGGTCACGGTCGTCCCCGGGCGCCGGCTCGTGGGGCGCCTCTGCCGCGTCCCGGGGGACATCTCGTCGGCCGCGTTCTTCCTGGTGGCGGGCGCCGCGGCGCCGGACGGGGCGGTCACGGTGCGCGGCGTGGGCGTGAACCCGACCCGGACCGGCGTGCTCGACGTCCTCGAGGCGATGGGCGTCCGGGTCGGCGTCGCGACGCGGGAGGGAGACGGCGAGCCGATCGCGGACCTCCGCGTCGGGTCGGGGCCGATGCGCGGGGCCGAGGTGGGGGGCTCCCTCGTGCCGCGGGCCATCGACGAGATGCCGGTCCTGGCGGTCGCGGCGGCCTGCGCCGAGGGTCCCACTCTCGTGCGCGATGCGGCCGAGCTTCGCGTGAAGGAGTCGGACCGGATCCGCGCCCTCGCCTCCGAGCTCGGGAAGATGGGCGTCGCGATCGAGGAGCGGCCGGACGGCTTCCGCGTCGCCGGCCGGCTGCCGGGCGCCGCGACCCCGTTCCGCGGGGCGCGCGTGTCGAGCTGGGGGGACCACCGGCTGGCGATGGCCCTCGTCGTGGCCGGGCTCCTGGCCGACGGGCCGACCCTGGTCGAGGGGATCGACTGCATCGCCACCTCGTATCCGGACTTCGTGGCGACGTGTCGGGCGCTCGCGGGCGAGGACGCCGTCGAGGTGGTCGCGTGACGCTCTGCGAACGGGCGGGCGACCGGGGCCGGAGCGTGGTCGTGACGATCGACGGACCCGCCGGGGCGGGCAAGAGCACCGTGGCCCGCCGCCTGGCCGAGCGGCTCGGCTTCGCCTACGTCAACAGCGGCGCGATCTACCGCGCGGTCGCCTGGCGCGAGTCTCAGGGCGAGCCCGTCGAGCGCGTGTTCGAGAGCCTCCGCGTGGAGCCGGGCGGGCGCGTGCGCGTCGACGGCCAGGACGTCACGGAGATGCTCTACACGCCGGCGGTCAGCGAGCGGGCGGTGTCGCTGTCCCAGCGCCCGGAGGTCCGCGCCTTCGCCGACCGTCTCCAGCGGAAGGCCGCGGCGCGAGGCCCGGTCGTGGTCGAGGGCCGGGACGCCGGCACGGTGGTCTTCCCGGACGCGGAGTGCAAGTTCTATCTCGACGCGTCGCCCGAGGCGCGGGCCCGGCGGCGCTACGCGGAGCAGCACGCGGGCGGCGCGTCCGCGAACCTGGAGACGATCCGGGACGCGATCGCGGCCCGCGACGCGGCGGACCGGACGCGGCCGATGGCCCGGCTCGAGCGGAGCGCGGACGCGACGTACGTCGACTCGAGCGACATGACGGTGGACGAGGTCGTGGAGCTGATGGCCAAGGAGGTCGAGCGGGCGTGCTCTACGCGATCCTGAAGATCACGATCGCCCTCATCGGCCGCGTCTGGTTCCGCCTCTCGGCGGTCGGCCTGGACCAGGTGCCGCGGGAGGGCCGCCTGCTCCTGGCGTCGAACCATCTGAGCGTGCTGGACCCGGCGCTGATCGGCTGCGTGCTGCCGCGCGAGCTCGACTACATGGCGAAGGCCGAGCTCTTCCGGATTCCCGGCTTCGGCGCGCTCATCCGGCGGCTCAACGCGCATCCCGTGGACCGGACCGGATCGGACTCCGCGGCCCTGCGCCTGGCGCTCCGGCTGCTCGGGGACGGGCGGGCGGTGCTGGTCTTCCCGGAGGGGACGCGCGGCACCGAGGGGCAGCTCCAGTCCGCGCGGCCCGGGGCCGGGATGCTAGCCGCGCTGTCGGGCGCGCCGGTGGTGCCGGTGTACGTCCAGGGCTCGGGGCGGGCGCTGCCGAAGGGTGCGGTCGTGCCGCGTCCGGCGCGGGTCACCGTGTCGTTCGGCGCGCCGATCCGGTTCGCCCGCGAGCGGGGCCGAGCCCGGCATCAGGAAGTCAGCGACGAGATCATGGCGGCCATCAGCCGCCTGAAGACGGCGGTCGAGCGGGGACAGCCCGCCGCCGCCCCGGCTACACGCACGGATCCCACGACCCCGGGGCGAGCCCTGGCAGGTCGAATTCACTGAACGGAGGAACAACAGGAATGGACCAGTTCACACAGGATCCCGAGGCCCACGCGACGGGGCGGCACGGCGGGGGCGCCGGGACCGGAGCATCCCCGTGGGAGGTTGGGGAAGGCCCGACGGCAGTGACGGCCCTGACGCCGGCGGCGTGGCCCATCGTGGGCGGCAGCGTGCCCGAGACCGGGCAGGACGAGATCGAGGACATGTACCAGCAGAGCCTGCAGGACCTGCAGGAGGGCGAGGTCGTCAAGGGCACCATCATCGGCCTCACCAGCAACGAGGTGCTCGTCGACGTCGGCTACAAGAGCGAGGGCACGATCCCGATCGACGAGTTCCACCGGAGCGGCATCACCCCCGAGATCGGCCAGGAGATCGAGGTCTACCTCGAGGCCAAGGAAGACTCCGAGGGCCTCATCGTCCTCTCCAAGGAGAAGGCCGACAAGATCAAGGTCTGGGACGTCATCACGCGGGCCTACGAGAAGGGCGCGCCGGTCGACGGGAAGGTCGTCGAGGTGGTCAAGGGCGGCCTGGCCGTCGACGTCGGGGTCAAGGCCTTCCTGCCCGGCTCCCAGGTCGACCTCCGCCCGGTCAAGAACCTCAACTCGATGATCGGCCAGGAGATCAAGGCGCGCGTGATCAAGTTCAACCGCCGCCGCGGCAACGTCGTGCTCTCCCGCCGGGTGGTCCTGGAGGAGGAGCGCGAGGAGAAGCGGAAGCACACCCTGGCGGTCATCCACGAGGGCATGGTCACCAGCGGGGTCGTGAAGAACATCACCGACTACGGCGCCTTCATCGACCTCGGCGGCGTCGACGGCCTGCTCCACATCACCGACATGTCGTGGGGGCGCATCAGCCACCCCTCCGAGCTCGTGCAGGTGGGGGACAAGCTGGACGTTGTGGTGCTCCACTTCGACAAGGAGTCGGGGCGCGTCTCGCTCGGGCACAAGCAGAAGGGCCCGGACCCCTGGGAGTCGGTCGCGGAGCGGTTCGCCGTCGGCAGCCGCCACCAGGGCAAGGTGGTGAGCCTGACGAACTACGGGGCGTTCGTCGAGCTCGACCGGGGTATCGAGGGGCTCGTCCACGTCTCGGAAATGTCGTGGACGCGGCGCGTGCGGCACCCCTCGAAGCTCGTGAACGTCGGCGACGAGGTCGGGGTCATGGTCCTGGCCGTCGACAAGGCCCAGAAGCGCATCTCGCTCGGCATGAAGCAGGTCGAGGCCGACCCGTGGGACTCGATCGAGGAGCGCTTCCGGCCCGGCGTCAAGGTGCAGGGGAAGGTGCGCAACCTCACGGACTTCGGCGCCTTCGTGGAGCTCGAGCCGGGGATCGACGGGCTCCTGCACATCTCGGACATGACGTGGGCGCGGAACGTCGCGCACCCCTCGGAGCTGCTCAAGAAGGGGCAGCCGATCGAGACGGTCATCCTCCACGTGGACAAGGAGAACAAGCGCATCTCGCTGGGCCTCAAGCAGCTCCAGCGGGATCCGTGGGAGGACGTCACCCGCAAGTTCCCCGTCGGGTCGAACGTGAAGGGGAAGGTGGTCCGCCTCACGGAGTTCGGCGCCTTCGTGGAGCTCGAGGCGGGCGTGGACGGCCTGCTCCACATCTCGCAGATGTCGAGCCGCCCGGTGGCGGCGCCGCAGGACGTGGTGCAGCTCGGCGACGAGCTGACGGTGAAGGTGATTCGCATCGAGCCGAACGAGCGGCGCATCGGGCTGTCGCTCCGGGACCTCGCCGCCGACATGCCGCCGGTGGAGGAGGAGGAGCACCGGGGTCGCCGCAGCGGCGGCCGCAAGCGCGACCGCGACCGGTACGACAGCGACGATGACGAGTAGGACGGGTGGGTAGCCCACGCGCATGAGCGGCGGCGGCAGGCTGGTCCGGGCGCTCGGCGTCACGGCGCTCGTCTTCGCCGGCTGCTTCGCGGTCGTGCTGGGCGTCCTCGTCTTCGGCGAGCCCGGTGTCCCGTCCCTCGGCGGGAACCGGGTCGCCCTGGTCGAGGTCGAGGGCCTGATCGTCGACGCCGACCGGATCGTGCGCGAGCTCGGGGACTACGGAGACGATCCGTCGATCCGGGCCATCGTCGTGCGGATCCAGAGCCCGGGCGGCGTAGTGGGCCCGACGCAGGAGATCTACGACGCGATCCTCAAGATCCGCAACCAGGGCAAGCCCGTCGTCGCCTCCATGGGATCGGTGGCGGCGTCGGGCGGCTACTACCTGGCGGCGGCCGCGACGCGTATCGTCGCGAACCCCGGCACCCTGACCGGGTCGATCGGCGTCATCATGCAGCTGGCCGAGATCGAAGGCCTCCTCAAGAAGGTCGGCGTCCGCTACGAGGTCATCAAGGCGGGCCGGTTCAAGGACAGCGCGTCGTTCGCGCGTCCCATGACCCCCGACGAGCGCGCCCTGCTCCAGGCCGTCCTCGACGACATGCACGACCAGTTCATCTCGGCCATCGCCCAGGGGCGCCGGCTCGGGAAGGAGCGGGTCCGGCAGCTCGCGGACGGGCGGGTGTACTCGGGGCGGATGGCGAAGGCCCTCGGCCTGGTCGACGAGCTCGGGGGGCTGGACGAGGCGATCCGTCTCGCCGGCGAGCTTGGCGGGGTGCCGGGCAAGCCCCGCATCGTCCGGCCGCGCCGCGCCTGGCGCCTGGCCGATCTGGCCGACCTGGTGGGCGGGGAGTCCGCGCTGTCGTGGCTCCGATCCGCGGGATGGTCCCGCCCCGCACTGTCGACCCTGCCGCTCTTCGGGTCGTCCAAGCTGCCCCTCTATCTCCTGGACTGACCGCGGAGCTCACGCCTGCCGGCGAGATTCGCCATGGAACCTCGCGGCTTGACAGGCGTTTTTGGCGCATGTTAGCGTGACCCCGATCTCCCGGGAGCCTGTCGAAGGAGGGTGAGTGTGCCGACGATGACGAAGGCCGACCTCGTCGACGAGGTCGCCAAGCTGTCGAACCTGACCAAGAAGGAAACCGAGCTGATCGTCAACACGATCTTCGACAGCATCTCC
>DATBGA010000016.1:0-13429 GCA_036558225.1 Candidatus Methylomirabilota bacterium
ATGCACCGCGTCTGGTCGATCACGAAGCCGTAGCGCACCTGTCACTCCCCCTGGAGGATCGCCCCGAAGAGCTCGCCGGCCGCTCGACGGCGGCCCGGAGGCCGGCGCGTCATCGCGGCAGGCTCCCGCCCATGACGAGCATCCGGACGCCTACGATGGCGAGCGAGCCGGCCAGCACGCGGCGGATGACCTCGGCGCTCGTCCCGATCGACATCCGCGCGCCCACCTGCGCCCCCAGGAGGACTCCCGCTCCCATAAGCGCGACGGTCGGCAGGTCCACGTGACCGAGCGCCAGGAATGTGAGCGCGCCGACGAACGCCGAGATGCTGAGCACGAAGTGTGAGGTGGCGGTGGCCACGTGCACGGGCAGGCCCAGCACCACGATCAGGAACGGCACGTGGATGATGCCGCCGCCGATCCCGAAGACGCTCGATATCACGCCGACCAGGAGGCTCACCAGCACACCCTTCCACACATCGACTCGATAGTGGTGGGTCCCGCCGCCGGCGTCAACGAGCTGGCGCGCGTCCGCGCGGGCCGACGGCGCCGCCGTGCGGCCGAGGAACAGGAACACGGCCACCGCGATCAGCACCGCTCCGAAGGCGTGGCCGAACACGCGCGAGGACAGGGAGCGCGTCACGTACGCGCCGCCGACCGCGCCCGGCAGCGTCGCCAGGGCGAACCGCCAGCCGAGGGCGAGGTCTACTCGCCGCTGGCGGAGGTACGCGACGCTGCCCGACAGGGCGTTCAGGAACACGAGGCTCAGCGACGTCCCCACCGCGTCGGGCGGCGGGAAGTGGTAGCCGACCAGCAGCAGCGGCACCAGGATGAAGCCCCCCCCGGCGCCGATCAGCGTCCCGAAGGTGCCGACGACGAACCCGACCACCACGCGGGTGGCGACATCGAGACCGGTCATCCCGATGGATCGACCTAGGTCGGCCGGCGCGCGCCGAACTGCGGATCGGCCAGCCACGCGCGCTTGAGGGTGTCCCCGCGGAGCCCGCAGCGGAGCGCCTCCAGGGCCAGGATGTCCTCGGGCGCGACGTTCCCCAGGTTGACGTTGGGGCCGAACCGGAGGACGAGGTATCGCTGCTGAGGCCCGAGCGGCGCCTCCCAGAGGATCCGCCCAGGGTCGCGCACGCCCCGGAGGAACGCCTCGATCTCCGCCTCCTTGGGCAGGCCCGAGGCGTCGTAGATGCCCACGCCCTTGCCGGCCTCGCGCGCTTCCATGATGACCATGAACGCGCCGCCGTCGAGGTCGGCGTTGACGATCTCGGCGAGCGCCGCCATCGGCTGGGCGTCGGCGGGGTCCTTCTTGCCGACCTCGGACAGGACGCGGAAGCCGGCCTTCACGGCCTTCGCGATCGCGTCGGCCCGGGTCCGGCCGTCCATCTCGATCGTGCCGTCCGAGACCTCGATCGCGTTGAAGCCAAGCTCGTGGGCCCGGTCGAGGTAGCGGTCGAGCGCGCCCTGCCAGATCGCGACCTCCTGGAAGGTCCCGCCCGGCATGCAGTACACCCCGTGGGCCGTGACCGTCCGCACCTTCTCCTTGAGGACGTCGCGGCCGAAGAACGCCGAGGTCCCGAACGTCAGCTTCAGCACGTCGATGACGGGCGCCGCCACCTGCATCAGATCGTCGATGGCGTTCAGCCCGAGCCCCTTGTCGATGACCATCGTCCAGCCGCTCTCGCGGGGCTTCCGGAGACGCCCCGCGACCGGTGTCTCGATGACGCCGTCCCAAGCGGGGCGGCGCGCGGCCTCGTCGCGCTCACTCATCCAGCAGACCCTCCATGCAGTTCCCGGCCCCGCAGAGCGTGCTCCGGGCGCTCTTGAGCGTGGCCCGATCGGCCAGGTCCTGCATCGCGCGGAGCCGCCGGGCCATCAGCCGCGGCGTGTCGAGCGACGGGACGGGCAGCCGGTCGTAGAGGAGCACGGTGCCGCCGTGCTTCTCGGTGGCGTTGTCGAACAGGAGCTTGACCAGCTTCTCCCGGCGGTCGATCCGCGTGACGATCGCCCGGTCCCGACCCGACTCGACCTTCGGGCTGACGATCCGGAGCGACGGGCTGACCAGGACGTCGGAGGGCGTCTGCACGTGCCCCAGGTCGAGCGCGACCTTCGAGCCCCAGGGATCCTTCGACGGCGGCAGGGCGACCGCGAGCCGCTCGAGAACGCCGGGGAAGTCGTAGAGGAGGGTGCCGAGCCGGATGTTGTCGAAGAGGGATCCCTTGTAGAACTCGTATCCGCCGGCGGTCAGGCGGAGGTGGGTCATCTCGGTCGAGAATATGGTCCAGCCTCGCGTGAGACCCTCCAGCAGGAACACGGTCTTGCCCGCCCCGGCGCCGCCGGGGATGAGCCAGAGATCGCCCTTGTCATCGACCATCGCGCTCGCGTGAAACGACCACGTGTCGTGGTAGCGCTCGAGCGCATGGATCCCGTAGCGAAAGACGAACCCCAGGTTCCCGAACAGGGAATACCTCCGGTCGGAGTTGGCGGCCTCGAGTGCCGTCCAGTCGCCCACCGCGAGCACGCGGTCGGGCTCGAGCGTGATCGCGGGCGCGAGGCCCTTTGCGTCGACGATGCGGATCTCCGCGTCCACGCCGGACGGCGCGCCGTCCCACGGCACCTCGTCGACGCGATGGTAGTCGGTCAGGAGCGACTGGGGGACCCGGTCGGTGAAGTACTCCGACCGTGTCAGCAGCTCCCGGTTGTTGGAAACGAGGCCGAGGCGGGCGTGGACTATCCGGATCGCGCGGTGAACGAATTCCATCTTCGAGTCTGGTCGCTGGCGGCGCCCGACCCTCACCCGCCAGCCGCCGACGGCCAGGGACACGAGGGGCCGGCTCCCGGCGCGGCCCAGACACTGTCCCAGAGGGACGGCGACCGTGTCAAGGTGACCCGGGGCGAGCGTAGGGATTGAGCTTGGGTCGCAGCACGAAGCGCTTGCCCTGGTGCCGCAGGATCGCGCCCTCCGGCGTGATCTGCTCGATGACGGTGTCGCCGTCCACCGCCTGCCCCTCGACGTACTTCCGCCCGTTGATGAAGACGAGCCGCTCGGCCGGCACGTCCGAGTACACGAGCACGTCGAGCGTCAGCGACGACAGCGCGGGACCGGCCGCCGGCGGCGCGGGCGTGGGTGCGGCCGCCGCCGCGGCGGCGGGGTCACCCCCCGGTCGCGGCTCGGCGGTCGGCGGTCTGTCGACGACGGCCGGCCGCGCCGGCGGACGCGGCTCCGGCGGCGGCGACGGCTTGACCACCGCCGGTGCGGTCGAGTCCGTTCTCTCTGGCGCGGCCGGGAGGCTGTCGGCGGGGGTCGGGGCCAGAGGTCTCGTCGCCGGCGGCGCGACGGCGGCGACGGGAGGCCGGACAAGGGCGCGACCGTCGGCGGGAGGGGCGACCGCCGGGCCGGGGGCCGGAGCCGACGACGTCGCCGTGCGATCCCTGGTGGGCCCGGGCGGCGGCGTCACCTGCTCCGCATTCGCGCTCGGCACCGAGGGGCTCGTCACCGCGGGCGCACTCGCGCTCGCCGCCGCGGGGGCGGTCGCCGCGGGCATACTCGTCGCAGCGGGCTGACTGGTCGGCACGGGCGGATTCGTCGCCGGCGGCGGGCTCGTCGCCGTGGGCGACGATGCCGCCACCCGCGCTGGATCCTGCCGGGTCGGCGCCCACAGGAGGCTGTAGACGGCGACGGCACCGAGGATCAAGGCGGCGGCGGCGACCGACCAGAGCCAGTGGGCCCTGCGGGCCCCCTCCGAGCCCGCGTGCGCCGTCGCAAGGGTGGGGACCCGCGACACCTGGCGATCACGATCCGCCTTGCGAAGGGCGTCGAGGATGTAGGACACGGCTTCCCGCCAGTCCTAGGGCGTCCCGGTGGACAGGCGCGGCGCGCCGGGCGCGTGCTCCGCTCCCTGCAGCAGGATCGCCGTTTCGCGGTCGACGACACCGTGGGCCTCCAGCGAGCGGGCCTGTTGGAAGGCGACGACGCGGAGTCGAAGGGACTCGTCGAAGGGCTGCCCTCGCTCCATCGGGAGGTCCGCGCCCTCGGCACGCGCCAGCCGCTCGCGGAGCCAGTCCGCGCCCGGTCCGCGGGACCCGGGCCGGAGCGGCAGCGGGCCCGGTGGGGGCTGCCAGAGGGCGATGAAGAAACCGTCCCACATGGCCTCGACTTCCCGCAGCGGCACGGTGAGGACCCGATCGCGGAATCGGAGCGTCGCCTCCGACGTCGTGAGGCCGGTGAGCACGGCATAGCTGTGCGTCCCGGTCGGGCTCGAGAGCTCCAGCGCGACGGGCAGGTCGAGACGGCGGATCTTTCGCCAAGTCCCGACCGTGGCGAGACACTCGAGCTTGCCCAGCGCCGGGCTTCCACAATCGAGTCCGGTCGCCGTCGCCTCGACGCCCCACAGCCCCAGGAGCGCCGCCAGCGCGTCGCCGCGGGTCGCCGGCAGTGCCCCCTCGCGGAAGAGCTCGCCCAGGTGCGGCGCCGGCGGAGAGACCGAGGCCACAACCGGAGCTGGAGCCGGAGCCGCCGGCGCGGCGTCGGTCGGCGCGGAGATGGTGCGAACGAGCGACCACCTCGAGCGCCCCGCCCCATCGCGAAGCGCCTCGCCGAGACCGAGCTTCGTCGACGCCAGGAGGAGGAGGCCGGCGCCCGCTGCCGTCACGACGATCGCCGCCGCGGCGGTCCGCCGCCACTGCCACCACCGGCGGGCGGACGGGCCCAGCACCTCGGTCGCCGCGCGGCGCACCGTCGCGGCATCGACCTGGGGGCGCTCCTGCGTGTAGGCGCCCAGCAGGGCGCGGTCGGCGACCGAATTGATGAGGCGGGGGATGCCACGCGACCGTCGGTGAAGGACCCTGAAGGCCATCTCGGTGAACAGCGGGCGTCCCCGCCCCGCGACCGCGAGCCGGTGACGGACGTACGCGCGGGTCTCGGCGCGCGAGAGCGGCTCGAGATGATAGCGCGCCGTGATGCGCTGGGCCAGCTGGCGGAGCTTGGGCTGATCCAGGATCGGCGTGAGCTCCGGCTGGCCGATGAGGATCACCTGGAGGAGCTTCTGCCGGGTCGTCTCGAGATTCGTGAGGAGGCGAACCTCCTCGAGGACGTCGGGCGAGAGGTTCTGCGCCTCGTCGATGATCAGCACGGTCCGTCGGACGGCGGCGTGCGCCTCGAGGAGGTGGCGATGCAGCCGATCCACGAGGTCCTTCGAGCTCGTCTTGCCGGCCGGGTACGGGATGCGCAGCTCGTCGCAGAGGGTCGCCAGCAGCTCGACCGGGCTCACGCGCGGGTTGAGCACGAGGGCCAGGTTCACGTTGGGGGGCAGCTGCTCGAGCAGGCACCGGCAGACGCTCGTCTTCCCCGTCCCCACCTCGCCGGTGAGCTGGACGAAGCCGCCGTGCTCACCCACCCCGTAGACCAGGTGCGCGAGCGCCTCCCGATGCCGGGCGCTCATGAAGAGGAAGCGCGGGTCCGGCGCGATCGAGAACGGAAGCTCGCGCAGGCCGAAGTGCGACAGGTACATGACTCTCCCCGGGCCGGCCGATCCGGCCCCTAGCATAGCGCGCCGTTTCCGCGCCCGCTTCAACGAAATGCGGGCGCCTGGGACGCGGCCGCCGGCGGCGTGGCCAAACTTTTTTGACAACCCGCCGGGCGCCTGCGTACCGTGGGTCCGATGGCCTCCCCGGGTGGCCCCTCCTCCAAGACCAAGGCGCGGAAGTGGGTGCTCGTCGTCGACGACAATGCGCGCCTGCGGGCCCTCTGGATCGAGGTGCTCGAGGAGGCCGGCTACCGGGCCATCGGGTCGGAGGACGGCCTGGCGGCAGGAGATCTCATCCGGGATCTCTTCCCTGACCTGATCCTGCTCGATCTCCGGATGCCCCGGGCATCCGGCTGGGACTTCCTCGAGAACGTGCGCGCCAACCCCCGGTGGCACACGATTCCGGTGGTGATCGTCTCGGCGCACCTCGAGGAGGGGCCGGATCTCGCGGGCGACTCCGGGCTCAACATCGTCGGCCAGCTCGCCAAGCCCGTGTCGGTCGGCGACCTGCTGGCCAAGGTCGAGGAGATCATCGGGCCGGCCGAAGCGCGCGCCTGACGCCCGGAAGGCGGAAGAGCCGGGCCCGCCCCCGGCCGCGCCGCGCGACCCGTCGGCCAGCGGAGGCGACGGGCCGCCGGCGGCGGGCCCGACGGCTCAGTGCTTCTCGGCCGCGCGCGCCTCCTTCTCCTTCTTCACCTCGGCCATGACCTTCTCGGCCAGCATCCCGGGCAGCTCCTCGTAGTGCGAGAACTCCATCGAGTAGCTACCCCGGCCGCCCGACATCGAGCGGAGGTGCGGCTCGTAGTTGATCATCTCCGACATCGGGACCTGGGCCCGCACCACCGTGCTCTCGTCGCCCGGCTCCATCCCCGCGATCTTGCCGCGGCGGCTGTTGAGGTCGCCGATCACGTCCCCGGCGATGGTGGACGGCGCGGTCACCGCGACGTCCATGACCGGCTCGAGGAGGCACGGCCGCGCCTCGAGCACCGCCTTCTCGGCCGCGATCTGCCCCGCGAGCTGGAAGGCGATGTCCGACGAGTCGACGCTGTGGTACGACCCGTCGTACAGCGTCACGCGAACGTCCACGACCTGGTATCCGGCGACGACCCCGCGGTCGAGGCGCGCGCGCACACCCTTCTCCACCGACGGGATGAAGTTCCGGGGGATGGCGCCGCCGAAGATCTTGTCGACGAACTCGAGCCCCGCGCCACGGGCCAGCGGCTCGATCTCCACCCAGCAGTCGCCGAACTGGCCCCGGCCACCCGTCTGCTTCTTGTGCCGGCCCTGGACCTGAGCCCGGCCCTTCACGGTCTCCTTGTACGGAATCCGCGGCGGTAGGAGCACCACCTCGGCGCCGAACTTCCGCTTCATCCGCTCCAGGGTGACCTCGATGTGCAGCTGGCCGACGCCCGAGATCAGGAGCTGCTTGGTCTCGGGGTCGTAGTGGTACCGGAGCGTCGGGTCCTCCTCGGCGAGCCGGGCGAGCGCGTTCGAGATCTTGTCCTCGTCGCCCTTCGCCTTGGGCTGGAGGGCGAACGAGATGGCAGGCTCGCCGAACTGGATGCGCGGGAACACGATGGGCGCGTTCTCGGCGCACAGCGTGTCGCCCGTCAGCGTCTCGCGAAGCTTCAGCACGACGCCGATCTCGCCCGGCCCGAGCGAGTCGATCCCCTTCTGCTCGCGGCCCTGGAGGAGCGCCACCTGTCCGACCCGCTCCCGGGTCTCGCGCGACGAGTTGTAGACCTGGGAGTTCCCCGCGATGGCGCCGGAGAAGACGCGGAAGAGCGTCAGCTTGCCGACGTGGGGGTCGGTCAGGGTCTTGAAGACCAGCGCGGAGAAGGGATCCTTCGCGCTGGCGGCCCGCGTCACGGACTCCTTGTTCCGGGGATCGGTGCCCTCGATCGGCGGCCGGTCACCCGGGGACGGGAAGGAGTCGATCACGATGTCCAGCAGGGAGCGGACGCCGATCGCCTTCGTCGCGGACCCGAGGATCACGGGGACCAGCTTGCCGTCGCCGATCGCCGCCCGGAGCGCCTTGACGACGTCGGCCTCGTCCAGCGTCCCGTCCTCGAGGTACCGGGCCAGGAGATCGTCGTCCGTCTCGGCCACGGCCTCGACGAGCTTCTCGCGAACGCCCTGCACGGTCTCCGCGAGCTCGGCCGGGATCTCGGTCTCCTCGATCTTCCCGGGCGTGTCGCCCACGACGTAGCCCTTCATCCGGAGGACGTCCACCAGCCCGCGGAAGCCGGCTTCCTGGCCGATCGGCACGTGGAGCGGCACGAAGCGGCCCCTGAGCCGACGCTGGACCGACTCGAGCGTCCGGCCGAAGTCGGCGCGCTCGCGGTCCATCCGGTTGACGAAGACCAGCCGCGGCAGCCCGTACTCCTGGGCGAACTTCGAGACCTTCTCCGTCTGGACCTCGACGCCCGCCACCGCGTCCACGACCAGCACCGCGCCCTCGACGACGCGGAGTCCCGCCCGCGCCTCGGCGATGAAGTCGCCGAACCCCGGCATGTCCACGAAGTTGAACCGGTGATCGCGGTAGTCGCAGTGCGCCACGCCGATGTTGATGGAGATCTTGCGCTTGACCTCCTCGGGATCGAAGTCGGTCGTGGCGGTGCCGTCGTCGACGCGACCGAGCCGCGAGGTCTTGCCGGTCCGGAACAGGATCGCCTCCACGAGCGACGTCTTGCCGACGCCGCCGTGGCCGACGAAGCCGACGTTACGGATGCGCGCGATATCGATGGCCATCGTGCCTCCCGGGAGTCGTCAGGGGCGGAAGCCAGGCGAAACCGGTCCGTCCGAGGCGTCGAGGTCGAATCGTAGCACGGCCCTCGCGGAGCCGCCCAGGGGGGGGCGGGCCGGTCCGGCTCAGCGACACCCGCCGGGCAGCGCCAGCGCGTAGCCGAGGTCAATCGGTGGGAGCCGGCCGTCCTCGGGGTCGGGCGCGAGCCGGAGCCGCCGGATCACCTCCTGCCGGACGTCCGCCCGGTCGGCCCACCGGTAGGCGCGATCGAATCCGCACCACGCCTCGGTCACGCGTCCCGCGTAGAGCGTGTGCAGGAGGACGCTCAGGACCGCCCGCCGGGCCTCGCGCGCGTCGCCCGCGCGCTCCGCCTCCGCGAGCCGCCGCCGCTCCTGCGCGAGACGGAAGTGGTAGACCTGCGGGAAGCGCCGGTTGTCCGCCACGTACGTCCGGTCGCGGAACGTGTAGACGACGGGCACCAGCGGGGACTCGGCGAAGGGGAGATCGAACGCGTAGGCGAACCGCGAGTCGCAGGCGATCAGCTCGAGCGCGCCGTCCTGGTCCAGATCCGCCACGCGCAGGCTGCAGTCTCCCCCGCGGATCGTCCCCTCCCGCCGGATCTGGGTCCCCTGGACGTGGAGCACGTGGTAATCGAAGCAGCAGTGCGCGCCGCCGGACCACTCCTGCACGATGACGTGCCGGCCCGGGCCCGCCCGGAGCGGCTGCTTCGCCAGGTTGTAGAATGTGAGCCGCCAGCCCTCGAGGGCGACATGCTCCCAGCCGGACTCCTCCTTGGCCACCAGCGCCTCCGACTGGTCGGGGCGCCGCACGCGCACGAGCGTCACCTGCTCGACCGCCAGCTGGTCTCGGTCGAAGTAGGTCTGGAACTCGGGATGCGGGATGTAGACCTCCCGCAGCTGGACCTCCTCGTCGTCGTCCGCCGCCTGGGCCGACGCGCCTCCGCGCCCCCCGCCATCGACCAGCAGCAGCGCGGCCAGGAGGACCGCACTCACCGGCGTCGCGAGACCCAGCCGCCTCGACATGCCCGCCTCAGGCGCGCAGGGTGTGCGCCAGGAAGCGGCCGGTGTGCGACGCGCTGCCCTGGGCCGCCAGCTCCTCCGGGGTGCCGGCCGCCACCACGCGCCCGCCCTCGTCCCCGCCCTCGGGCCCGAGATCGACGATGTGGTCGGCGGTCTTCACGACGTCGAGGTTGTGCTCGATGACGACGACGGTGTTCCCCTGGGCCACCAGCTGGTTCAGCACGTCGAGCAGCCGCTGGATGTCGGCGAAGTGGAGGCCCGTGGTCGGCTCGTCGAGAATGTAGAGCGTGCGGCCCGTCGCGCGCCGGGACAGCTCGGTGGACAGCTTCACGCGCTGCGCCTCGCCGCCGGAGAGCGTGGTCGCCGCCTGCCCGAGCCGGATGTAGTCGAGGCCGACGTCGTGGAGGGTCTGGAGCTTCTGCCGCACGGCGGGCACGGGCTCGAAGAAGGCCAGCGCCTCCCGCACCGTCATCGCCAGGACCTCCGCGATGTTCCGGCCCTTGTAGCGGATCTCGAGCGTCTCCCGGTTGTACCGCTTGCCCTTGCACACCTCGCACGTCACGTACACGTCGGGCAGGAAGTGCATCTCGATCTTCACCAGCCCGTCGCCCTGGCAGGCCTCGCACCGGCCGCCCTTCACGTTGAACGAGAAGCGCCCCGGCGCGTAGCCGCGCGTCCGCGCGTCGACGGTCCGCGCGAACAGCGCCCGGATGAAGGCGAAGACGCCCGTGTACGTCGCCGGGTTCGAGCGTGGGGTCCGGCCGATCGGCGACTGGTCGATGTTGATGACCTTGTCGAGGTGCTGGAGCCCCTCGATGCGCTCGTGCGCGCCCGGCCGCTCCTGCGCCCGGTGGAAGACCTGGGCCAGCGCCCGGTAGAGGATGTCGTTGACGAGCGTGGACTTCCCGGAGCCGGACACGCCCGTGATGCAGGTGAACGTCCCCAGCGGGATCCGGACCGGCATTCCCTTCAGGTTGTGCTCGCGGGCGCCGTGAATGGTCAGCACCTTGCCGGTGCCGGCCCGGCGCGCGCCGGGGACCGGGATCGAGAGCTCGCGCGACAGGTATCGCCCCGTCAGCGACTTGGGGTCCGCCATGATCTCCCCCGGCGTGCCGGTCGCGACGACGTAGCCTCCGAGCTCCCCGGCCCCCGGGCCGAGGTCGATCACGTGGTCGGCCGCCCGGATCGTCTCCTCGTCGTGCTCGACGACCAGGACGGTGTTCCCGAGGTCCCGGAGCCGGAGGAGCGTGTCGAGGAGGCGCCGGTTGTCCCGCTGGTGGAGGCCGATCGACGGCTCGTCGAGGATGTAGAGGACGCCGACCAGGCTCGAGCCGATCTGGGTGGCCAGGCGGATCCGCTGGCCCTCGCCCCCCGACAGCGTGCCCGCCGCCCGGTCGAGCGTGAGGTACTCGAGGCCCACGTTCTGGAGGAAGCCGAGCCGCTCGCGGATCTCCTTGAGGACGCGGCGCGCGATCGCCTGCTCCCGCTCGCCGAGGGCGAGCGCGTCGAAGAAGGCGCCGGCCTCCTTGATCGTCAGCGCGCAGACCTGGTGGATCGCCCGCCCGCCCACGCGGACCGCGAGGCTCTCGGGCCGCAGCCGGCCGCCGCCGCAGGCGGGGCACGGCCGCTCGGACATGTAGCGCTCGATCTCGAGTCGCGTGTCCTCGGAGGTCGTCTCTTTGTACCGGCGCTCCAGCCCGCCCAGCACTCCGTCGAAGCCCCCGTCCTCGCCGGTGCCCCGGAGGACCAGCTCCCGCGTCGCCTTGGAGAGCTCCTTCCAGGGCGTGTCCAGGCTGAAGCGGCGCTTCCGCGCGAGCACCGCTAGCGTCTGCCGGAAGTAGACCGATTCCCGCCCGGCCCACGGCGCCAGCGCCCCCTTGGCCAGCGACTTTCGCGGGTCCGGCACAACGAGGTCGGGATCGAGCTCGAGCCGGGTCCCGAGGCCCCCGCACGCGGGGCACGCGCCGTACGGGTTGTTGAAGGAGAACATCCGCGGCGACACCTCGGGGAACGAGATCCCGCAGCGCACGCAGGCAAGGCGCTCCGAGAACACCCAGGCCTGCCCGCCATCGGGCACCTCAACGACGACCACGCCTTCCGCGAGCCGGAGGGCCGTCTCGAGGGAATCGGCCAGGCGCGCCGCGCCCGTGTCGCGGACCACCAGACGGTCCACGACCACCTCGATGGCGTGCTTCTTGTTCTTGTCGAGCTCGATCTCCTCGGCGAGATCCCGCACGGCGCCGTTCACCCGCACGCGGCCGAAGCCCTGGCGCCGAAGCTCGAAGAGGAGCTTCCGGTACTCGCCCTTGCGGCCCCGCACGACCGGGGCGAGCACGACCACGCGGCTGCCCGCCGGCAGGGTCCGCACGCGGTCAACCATCTGCTGGACGGTCTGGGCGGCGATGACCTGGCCGCACTGGGGGCAGTGGGGCGTGCCGACGCGCGCGTAGAGGACGCGGAGGTAGTCGTAGATCTCGGTGACGGTCCCCACGGTGGAGCGGGGGTTCCGCGATGTCGTCTTCTGCTCGATCGAGATCGCGGGGGAGAGTCCCTCGATCGAGTCGACGTCGGGCTTCTCCATCTGCTCCAGGAACTGGCGGGCGTAGGCCGACAGGCTCTCGACGTACCGCCGCTGGCCCTCGGCGTAGATCGTGTCGAACGCGAGGGTCGACTTCCCCGACCCCGACAGCCCCGTGATGACGACGAGCCGGTCGCGGGGGATCTCGAGGTCGATGTTCTTGAGGTTGTGCTCGCGAGCCCCGCGGATGACGATGCGGTCACTGGCCATGGTGATGCCGATCCATTCTTGCCGACGCTCCCCGCGAACGCAACCGCGCGGGGCCCGGCGAGACTTCCGGCGCGGCCTCAGCCCGCCCGAGGCCGGCGGGAGAGCGCGGCCGAGAGCCCTTCGAGGCCGGGCGGAAGCGGGCTCCGAGGGGAGGTCAGCCCTCGCGAGCGGAGAAGCCAGGCGACCAGGAGGTGGGCCGGTACGGCGACGAGCGCGGGGACGGCCGCGGCCGCGCTCCCCCACCCGTCCCCGAGGCTCCCCTGGACCGCGACGCCGCCGAGGCTCAGCAGCAGGAACACGATCAACCCCGCGCCGGCGCCCACCGCGGCGCCCGGGGCGGTGGCGCGCTCGCTCCAGCAGGCCAGGACCGCGACGGGCGCGAGCGCGGAGGCCGCGAGCCCGAGCGTTCCGACGAGGAGCGTCCAGGAGTCGACGGGGACCAGGCACGCCAGCGTGCCGGCGCTGGCGACGAGACCGAGCGCCACGCGCCGCCCCCACGCGGGCGCTCCCGGCTGACAGGCGCCCGGGAGCCCGCGGAGGCCGCCGAGCGCGGCCGCCACGCCCCCGGCGGCGAGCCCCCCGAAGACGAGCCACGTCATCAGGGATCCCGACCCCATCGACGCCGGCATGCTCGCAGGGAGCGCGTAGACCTCGGCTCCGGTGACGCCGCCCACGTAGACCTCGGGAATCAGCCACGCGGCGTAGAGGCTCCATCCCACCGCGAGCGCCGCGCCGAGCGCCACCAGCGCCGCGGTCAGCCGGGCGCCCCGCCCGGGCGACAGCCGGCCCCGGCCCACCGGGGCGGCGCCGGCCGGCAGGCCGAGGGCGCCGAGAAAGCCCGTCACGCCAAGGGCCATGAGCCAGAGCCAGCCGGCGGTGCGCGACGGCGGCTCCACCCACTCGGGCCCGGAGTCCGGCGCGTCGGGCACGCGCCGTCCGGCCTCGAACCGGAGGCGGAGACCGCGGGGGACGAGGAGCCGGTCTCCCGGATGGACCGCGACCTCCTCACCCGCCTCGACGTCGCGCGCGAGGCGGCCGCCTTCCCGGGGCTCGACGACGACAGACCCGCGGGCGGCGAACGTCACGCGCTGCTCGTCGGCGAACGTGAGCGTGACCGTCGTGGCCGGTCCCCGCACGGCCCCGCCTTCCACGGTCCAGCGGCTACCCTCCGCGAATCCGATCCGCGCGCGCGAGGCCACGGCGCTCCAGACGAAGGGCCACGCCGGCGTGGTCCCCAGGGCGATCGCGGCGAGCGGCACCGCGAGGCCCGCGAGCGCGAGCCCTCCGCCCAGCGCCACGAGCCGGACGCGGGCGAGATCGGGCC
>DATBGA010000017.1:0-51447 GCA_036558225.1 Candidatus Methylomirabilota bacterium
AGTAGCGGTTCACGTACTCCAGGGCCTCCGCCTCGGCCTCCGCCCGGGAATCCGCGACGGTGAGGGTCATCTGGTAGGCCGGCGTGAGCGTCGAGGGATCGCGGCCGAGCTCCCGCGCGTACTCGACGATCTGGCCCCACAGCGCGCGAAACTCGTCGGCGGTGGCGAGGGCCGTCATCCACCCGTCGGCCAGCCGCGCAACCCGGCGAAGCATCCGCTCCCGGACGCGAGGGTCGAGGCCCTCCACGAGCTGGGGGTTGTTCGTGATCCAGATGGGCGGCGCGGGGCGCTGGTGCGGCGGCGGCGCGAGAGACACGGCCGGCACCGCGTGGAACTCGCCGCGGTACGGCTCCCCCGGGCGCGTCCACAGGTGCCGGAGCAGCAGGATCTGCTCGTCCATCACGTCACCGCGGCGCTGGTAGGGCACCCCGGCCACCTCGAACTCCGCCGCGAAGAGCGGACCGCCGAGCTTGGCTCCACCGCCGCCGACGCAGACGTTGGGAATCGTCCGGCCTCCCGAGAGCTGATCGAGCGTCGCCCACGCGACCGCGAACCAGACGGTGTTCCTGAGCGGCAGGATGAGCGCGGAGGTCCCCAGCGTCACCCGTGAGGTGCGGCTGGCGATCGCCGACAGCGTGGCGATCGACTCCAGCCGTCCCTTCGCGAAGAAGTTGTCGCCGACCCACACCCCGTCGTATCCGAGGGCCTCGACACGCTCCGCGAGCGCCACCACGTCCGCGGCCGTGTAGTGGTCGGGATAGAGAATCGGGACCCGCGTGTTGACGTTCACGCCGTACCGGACCGGTGCCATCGAGGCCTCCTGGGCAATCGGAGAGGACACGCGCGGCGGACACCGCCCAGCGCCGGGCCCGAGGCGAGCCGGCGCCGCCGAGCTCGGTCGCCCGAGCCCCCGTCAGGGGCGCCCACCCCCGGCGGCGAGCGCGCGCGCCCGGCTGACGAGCCCCTCCACGGCGCGCTCGACCTGGGCCGCCCGGGTGGCGTGCCACCGCGCGTGGGTCGTCAGGGCTTGCTCCGCGTGCGCGACGTGGGCCAGGACCTCGCGCGGGTTGACGCTGCCCTCGGTCACCCGCGTCTCCACGAAGTGACGGGGATCGAGGAGCCGGCGCAGCTCGGTCTCCGAGACCTGGACGTCCAGACCGGCGACCTCCCGGAGGGCCTGCGTCAGGAGCTCCGGCGCGGCGTCGGCCGGCCCCTGGCGCCGGGTGACCGCGTCCCGGACGAAGCGCGCCACCACGTGGTGGGCCGTGCGGAACGGGAGGTCGTGGCGTCTGACCAGCTCGTCGGCGAGGTGGCTGGCCGTGCTCCAGAACGCCCCCGACTTGGCGGCCATCACGTCGGCGTGCACGATCAGGGTGCGCAGCGCCTCGGCCAGGAGCCTGAGGGCGCCGTCGGTGGCGTCTCCGTAGCCGGGGATCACGTCCTCCCCGAACGCGAGGTCGAGGTCGGTCGACGAGACCCCGTGCTGGCAGCCCATCACGGCCGGCAGCCAGCCGATGGCCTGGCCCGCCGCCGCCTTGACGCGCTCGAGCGCGTGGGGGTTCTTCTTCTGCGGCATGATGCTGCTGGTGCCCGCCAGGCCGTCCTCCACCTCGACGAAGCCGAACTCCCAGCTGTGCCAGACGTAGAGCTCGGTGGCGAGCCGCCCCAGGTTGGCCATCAGGAGCGCGAGGACCGAGACGACCTCCTCGATGTAGTCCCGCGCGAAGACGCCGGCGTCCGACGAGTTCAGGACCAGACCGTCGTGCCCCAGCAGCTCGGCCGTGCGCCGCCGGTTGACGGGCCACGAGGTGCCGGCAATGGCGGCGCCGCCGAGCGCGCTCAGGTTCGTCCGGCCGAACGCGCCCGCGAGCCGCTCGAGGTCGCGCTCGAAGGCGCTGGCGTGCCGCATCAGGGAATGGCCGAACGTGACGGGCTGGGCATGCTGTAGGTGGGTGTAGCCGGGCATCACGGTCGCGGCGTGCTCGCGGGCCCGGGCCAGGACGACGCGCTGGAGAGCCAGGAGCCCGTCGGCCACGCGCAGCACCACGTCCCGCAGGTGGAGGCGGTCCGTCGCGGCGTGCTCGTCGTTCCGGCTCCGGCCGGTCTGGAGCCGCCCCGCGACGTCGTCGCCGACGCGACCGGCGAGGAAGTGCTCGATCTGGACGAGGTAGGAGCCCGCCCGTGGGTCCCAGGGAAAGCCGTCCGCCCCGAGGTCCCAGGCCGCGAGCAGCCCCTCGAGGAGCCGCGCCCCGCGCGCGCGGTCGACGATCCCCTCCTCGAGCAGCATGACCGCGTGGGCGAGGTCGACCAGGAGGTAGTCCCGGAAGTAGCGCCGGAGATGTGGGAGCCGGGGCGCCTCGTCGTGCTGGATCAGCACCGGGTTGCGGGGGCCGAGGCGCGCTTCCTCGAGGAACAAGTCCTGCTTCATCGATCCGTATCCTCCTGGGCGAGTCGCCGGACGCGCCGGGCGTCGCGGGACCCGCGGGTCGTGCTTGGGCCGGGCTCCCCGTGCCGCATCGGCGTCAGCCGGGGCGAGGCACGGCGCCGGGACGGGTGGCGAGCTTGTGGGCCAGGGCGGCGACCACGGTGGCCCGCTCGGCGAGCGTCGGCAGCTCGATGTACTCGCCGTCGGTCATCACCGCGCCGCCCACGGGGCCGAGCCCGCAAAGGGTGGGCAGCCCCATCGCGGCGAGCAGGTTCGCGTCGGAGCCGCCCATCGTGGCCACGGTGTCGATCTCGGCTTCCATCTCCCTCCCGCTCTCGGCGACGAGCGCCGCCAGGCGGTCGGTGGCCGCGGTCCACGGCATCGGGGGGCGGTGCGGCCAGAGCCTGAGCTCGGTCCGCGTTCCCGGGACGTCCTCGGCGGCGGCGATCGCCTCGATCGCGCGGCGCGTCCGCTCCCACGCCGGCAGGTCCCTGACGCGCACGTCCATGCGCGCCTCCGCGCGCGCGGCATAGAGGTTTCGCCGGGTGCCGCCCCGGATCTCGCCGACGTTCAGCAGGACCCCGTGCTCCGGGTCGTGGAGGCGGTGAAGCGCGGTCACCTTGCGGCACAGGGCCTCGATCGCGCTCCGCCCCTCGCGGAAGCCCGTCCCCAGGTGCGCCTCGACGCCGCTGACGACGAGCTCGCCCATGGCCAGCCCCGCCCGCTGTCCCACGACCTGGCCGCCGGCCCGCCCCGACTCGGTGACCAGCCCCCAGTCGGCGTGGGCGGCCAAGGATTCGAGGAGGGGGCGCGAGCAGACCGTTCCCGCCTGCTCGTCGGTGTCGAACACCACCGTGATCGTCTCCGGCCGCGCGAGCCCGCACTCGAGGAGCGCGCGGCAGGCATAGAGCGCCCCGACCACGCCCCCCTTCATGTCGGCGACGGCTGGGCCGTAGGCGCGCCCGTCGGCGACGCGGAAGGGCCGCGCCGCCGGCGCGCCGGGCGGGAACGCGGTGTCCAGGTGCGCGACCACCAGGAGGTGCCCGCGGCCCTGCCCGCCGCCGAGCCGCCCCACGACCGCCGGGGCGATGGCGGCGGCGCCGCGGCCCCCCAGGAACGCCTCGGCGATCCAGGCGTGAGGGGGCTCGGCGGGATCCCGACGCTCGACCGTGAAGCCGAGGGCCCGGAGGCGCTCGGCCATCAGGCGGGCGAGCGTCTCGACGCTCGCGCGCTCGAGGGTCGCGGTGTCCATGTCGACGATGCGCCCGAGGAAGGCGACCATCTCCGTCTCGTGGCTCGCCATCCACGCGCGGAGCTGCCGGGTCTCCGCCGCGCTCATCGCGTCCAGGCCCCGATGCCGAGGGCGTGCAGCACTCCGGCGAGGAGCCCGGCACGCTCGGGGAGCGTGGCGACGACGACGTGCTCCTGGTCCGTCATGAGCCCGCCCCCGGCGGGCCCCATGCCGTCGAGGCACGGGACCCCGAGCGGGCCGACGAACGCCGAGCTGCCGGCGGCGGGGGATCGCAGGGCCGCGATGGAAACGCCGAGCCCGGCGCCGACCTCGCGCGCCACCTCGAGCAGCCGGTCGGTGTCCGCGGTCCACGGGACCGCCGGCCGGTGGGAGGCGAGCCGCAGCGAGCCCGCGGTGCCCGGCACGTCGACCCGCGCGGCGATCGTCCGGAGGCCCGCGGCGACCTCGTCCCACGCCGCCGGCCCGGGCGTCCGCACGTCGAGCGTGGCCTCGGCACGGCCGGCCACGACGCTCCGCCGCCAGCCGCCGCGCACCGTGCCCACGTTGAGGTAGATCTCCCGCACCGGATCCGTGAGGGCGTGGACCGCGGTGATCTTGCGCGCCATCGCCTCGATCGCGCTTGCGCCGTGGGCGTACGCGCTGCCGGCATGCGCCTCGCGCCCCGCGACCTCGAGGAGGCCGACCCCGATCTGGGCGCGCGACCCCATGAGCTTGCCGCCCTCCCGCGCGCACTCCAGGCAGAACGCCCAGTCGGCCTGGCGGGCGGCGGCCTCGATCACCCCGCGCGCCGTGAGGCTCCCGGCCTGCTCGTCGGCGCTCCACACGCACACCACCTCGCCGGGGCTCTCGAGCCCGGTCTCCGCCAGCGCCCGGAGCGCGTGGACCGCGACCACGAGCCCGCCCTTCATGTCGGCGACCCCCGGGCCGTAGGCGCGCCCGTCCGCGACGCGGAAGGGGAAGCGCGCGGCGGCGCCAGGGAGGAAAGCCGTGTCGAGGTCCCCCAGGATCAGGACGCGGCCGCGCCCCGGGCCCGTCTTCCGCGACACGCGGTGGGCTGCGAGTTCCGCGAAGTCGAAGCCCGGCAGCATCAGGGGCTCCACCCAGCGTTCGGCGTCGGGCACCCGCGCGCCGGGGACGCGGCGGGTCGTGAACCCGATCGCGTCGAGCTCCCGGGCGATCACGTCCCCGACGGCCTCGACGCCCTCGCGCTGCGTGGCGTAGCTCTCGATCCCCGCCAGCTCCTCGAGCAGCCCGAGGCAGACCGCCTGCCGCGACTCCAGGTGGTCCCGCAGGCGCGCGACGGCCGTCGCCGTCATCGCGGGCGCGCGGAATCGTCGTGGAGGACGTCCAGCGCGGTCGCGAGGTGGACCTTGGCGACCGCCACCAGGTCGTCCACCGTGATGAACTCGTCGGGGGCGGCCATGTTGTTCGGGCGGGGCCCGAAGATCAGGGTCGGGACCCCGCGCGGCCGGAAGTAACGGGCGTCGGTCGCGGCGAAGGTCATGGTGAGCGCGGGCTCCCGCCCGGTGGCGGCGGCGGCGTTGGCCCGGGCCATCCGCACCAGCGGCGCGTCGGGCGACGTGTAGCTCGCGTTGAAAACCGGCGGCATCGACTCGAATCGCACCCGCCGGAGCCCCGCGCGGGCCAGGCGCCCCTCGACCTCCCGGCGGATGTCGTCCGGCGTGATGCCGAACGGCAGGCGGCAGTCGACCTCGACCTCGCACCGGCGCGGGACGACGTTGACCTTGATGCCCCCGCGGATCACGCCCGCCGCCATGGACGGCCGGCGATAGAGCCACTGGCGCCCGCGGTCATGCTCCGTGCGCCAGTAGCTCTTCATGGTCTCCAGCACCGGGAGCAGATCCGCCGGTGGGCTGTCCGGCATCTCGACGATGTGCCGGGCCTCCTGGAGCGCGGCCGCGATCTCGACCACCACATCGTCCCCGGTGCCGAGCCCGCCGTGGCGCGGGGCGTCCTCCGCGACCAGCCGGAACTGGGCCTTGCCCTTCTCGCCGACCCTGAGCCCGTCGGGGGACTCCGGCTCACCGATCATGGCGGCCTCGCCCGCGAGCTCGGGCCGGTGCTCGAGGAGCCACCCGGTGCCCCACGCGCCGCCGGTCTCCTCGTCGCCCACCATCATGAGATTGAGCGGCCCGCGGAGCGGCACCCGGTGCTCGTGGACGAGGAGGCACGCGAACAGCGAGGCGGTGAGGCCGCCGCGCATGTCGGAGACCCCGCGGCCGAGGATCTTCCCGTCCCGGATCTCGCCGCCGTACGGCGGGAACGACCAGAGCGCGTGGTCGTCGGCGGGGAAGTGGTCGAGGTGGCCGTTGAACGTGAAGCGGGGCCGCGCCTCGCGGCCGGGCAGCGTGGTCACCAGGCTCGCGGTGGTCGGCCGGGGCTCGACGCGGTCGGCCCGGAGGCCGGCCTTGCCGAGGACCTGCAGGTAGTGGTCGGCGATGGCGCGGGTGTCGCCGGGCAGGTTCTCCGCGGGCACGCGGAGCCCATCGGCGCAGAGCCGGGCCAGATCGTCGCGGCGCCGGTCGATCTCGGCCCACAGCTCGCGCTTGAGCGCGGCGGTTCGCTCGCTCGGGACGGACGGGGTCGGCATCGGTCAGGGTCCTCCAGGCGGAGTCGTCGCCGCGGGCCGGCCCTCGATGACCGGCGGGACGCGGCGCAGCTCCTCGAGTGGGATGTGGCAGACGATGACGTGGCCGGGCGCGGCCTCCCGCGCCGGCGGTGGCTCCGTCTCGCAGACCGCGCCGAGCTTCCTCGGGCAGCGTGACTGGAAGCGGCAGCCTGGCCCGGGATCCACCGGGCTCGGAACCGGGCCCTCGAGCCGGACCTTGCGCTGGACCGACCGCGGGTCGGGCAGCGGGATCGCGGACAGGAGGGCCTCGGTGTAGGGATGGTACGGTGGCGCGAACAGGGCGTCGACGCTGCCCAGCTCACACAGCCTCCCCATGTACATCACCGCCACGCGGTCGGCGAGGTACCGGACGACGGAGAGGTCGTGGGAGATGAAGAGGTAGGCCGCCGCCGTGCGCGTCTGGAGGTCCACCAGCAGGTTGAGCACCGCGGCCTGAACGGAGACGTCGAGCGCGGACAGCGGCTCGTCGCAGACGACCAGCTCCGGCTCCGCGGCGAAGGCCCGGGCGACCGCCACCCGCTGCTTCTCGCCGCCGGACAGCTCGTGCGGGTAGCGGTCGATGTACGTCTCCGGCAGCTGCACGGCGCGGAGCAGCTCGCGCACGCGCTCGGCGCGGCGGGCGGCGGTCCCGACGCCGAAGAGCTCGAGCGGACGGGCCAGGGTCTCGCCCACCGTCCGCTGCGGATTGAGCGTGGCCTCCGGATTCTGGAAGATGATCTGGATGCGGCGCCGGAGGTCGCGCGGGCGCCGGCGAGCGAGCTGGGCCGCGTCGGCCCCCCCGAACGCGATGCGGCCGCCGACCGGCTCCAGCAGCCCCACCACGGCCCGGCCGAGCGTGGTCTTGCCGCAGCCGCTCTCCCCGACCAGGGCCAGCGTGTGGGCGCGGGCGACCTCGAGGCTCACGTCGTCGACCGCGCGCACCGCGCGCGGCGGGATCCCCCGCACCGCGTCGGCCAGCGGGCGGCCGAGCCGGTAGTGGCAGCGGAGGCCATCGACCTGGAGCAGCCCCGGAGGCCGCGCGTCCGGCGACGGCCCCGCCGCCACCGCGGGCACGCTCGCGACCCTGAACGCCGGCAGCTCGTCCCAGCGGTGGCAGCGCACCGTGCCGCCGCCCGGCGCCGCCGTCGCCGCGGGGGCGCGCTCGGCGCAGAGCGGCACGCGATCGGGACAGCGGGGCTCGAAGATGCACCCCCGCGGCGGCGCGACCAGGCTCGGCAGTTGCCCGCCGATGGCGGCGAGCGGCGCCGCCTGCTTGCTGGCGTCGAGGCGTGGCACGCACGCCAGGAGGCCGCGCGTGTAGGGATGAAGCGGCCGCGCGAACACCCGCTCGACCGGCCCGTCCTCGACCAGCTCCCCGGCGTACATCACCGCCACGCGGTGGCAGAAGCGCGCGACCACGCCGAGATTGTGCGTGATGTAGAGGATCGCTGAGCGATGGCGCGCCTTGAGCTCGGCGACCAGGTCGAGGATCCGGGCTTCGGTGGTCACGTCGAGGCCGGTGGTGGGCTCGTCCATCAGCAGGAGCTCGGGGTCGCAGGCGAACGCCATGGCAATGACCACGCGCTGCTGCTGGCCGCCCGACAGCTCGTGAGGGTACCGGGCGTAGGCCTGCTCCGGCTGCGGCAGGTTGACCTGGGCGAGCAGCTCGACCGCGCGCCGCCGCGCGTCCCGGTGGCCGAGCCGGAGGTGGATGCGGAGCGCCTCGGCGACCTGCTCCCCGACCGGGAACGCCGGGTTGAGGGCCGTCTGCGGGTCTTGGTAGACCATCGCCAGGCGCGCCCCCCGGAGCTCCCGCAGGGCGGCGGCCGGCAGGGTCAAGAGGTCCTCGCCGTGGAAGCGGATCGCGCCCCCCGTCACGCGCCCGCTGGCGTCCAGGTAGCGCATGACCGCGAGCGCGAGCGAGGTCTTCCCCGACCCGCTCTCCCCCACCAGGGCGAGCGTCTCCCCGGCGTGCACCTGGAGGCTCACCCCCCGCACGGCCCGGACCTCGGCCCCCCGGGCCTGGTAGGCGACCGACAGATCGCGGACGTCGAGCACGACGTCCCCCGTCGCCGCGTCACTCACGGACGGACTTCCGGGCCACGAGCCACTCGCGCAGGCCGTCGCCGAGGAGATTGACCCCGACGATGAAGAGGACGATCGCCGACGCCGGGAAGAGCACGGTCCACGGCGCCAGCACGAGGTAGACGCGCTCCTTGGCCACCGTCAGGCCCCAGTCCGGCGTGGGCGGCTGGGCCCCGAGACCCAGGTAGCTGAGCGACACGGACAGGAGCACCGCGTAGCTCAGGCGGATGCAGCCCTCGACGATGATCGGGGGCCAGAGGTTCGGCAGGAGCTCCCGGAACACGATGTAGGCGTCGCCCTCGCCCCGGACGACGGCGGCCTCCACGAACTGCGCGCCGCGGAGCCCGAGGGTCGCGCTGCGGACCACGCGGGCCACGCGCGGCGTGAAGACCATCCCGATGCTGAGCACGGCGTTCACCGTGCTGCCCCCGAGCACCGCCACGACCAGGAGCGCGAGGAGGAGCGACGGGAAGGACATGACGATGTCCATCAACCGCATGAGGATCTCGTCGATCACGCCGCCGAGGTGGCCGCTCGCGAGCCCGATCAGGGTGCCCGCGACCAGCCCGAGCGCCGTGCCGGCGACCGCCATGGTGACGGTGGTGCGCGCCCCGACGATGACCCGGCTCAGCACGTCGCGTCCGTAGCGGTCGGTGCCGAGCCAGAACGAGGCCGACGGCGGCTTCATCTTCGCCAGGCTGTGGAACGCCTCGACGTCGTACGGGGCGATCCACGGCCCGACCAGCGCGAGGAGCACGAACACCCCGACGATCGCGCCGCCCACCACCAGCGTGAGCGGCCAGCGCGGCGCCCGCGCCGCCTCGCGCGGCAGCTCGGCCCCGGTCGCGGCGACGGCTTCAGCCATTGGCGGGAGAGCCCGGCGACGGCGCCACCGGCGTCACGAGTAGCGGATCCGGGGGTTGAGCAGCGCGTAGACGACGTCGGCCGCGAGGTTGGCCACGCAGTAGCCCGCCGCGACGAAGAACATGCTGGCCTGGAGGAGCGGGAGGTCGCGCTGCTCGATGGCGAAGAGCACGAGGCTCCCCAGGCCGGGGTAGCTGAAGACCTGCTCCACGACCACGATGCCGCCCAGCATCCAGCCGAAGTTGAAGGCCAGCACCGTCACAGTAGGGAGCAGGGCGTTCCGCAGCGCGTGCTTGAACAGCACGACCCGGCGCGGCACCCCCTTGAGCACCGCGGTGCGGACGTAAGGGGTCTTGAGCACCTCGATCATGCTGCTGCGCGTGATGCGCGTCGCGTGGGCCAGCGACTCGAGCGTCAAGGTCGCGATCGGGAGCGCCAGCATCCGCGCCCAGAACACGAGGCCCTCCCCCTGGAGGAGCGCGCTCGCCGACGGCAGCCATCGCAGCCAGCCCGCGAACACGAGGATGAGGAGCGACCCGGTGACGAACGCCGGGAGGGACACGCCGGTGAGCGTCACGGCGGTGATCGCGTGGTCGATCAATCCATTGGGCCGCATGGCCGCGAGGACGCCGAGCACCACGCTCGCCAGGCCCGCGATCGCGAGAGCAGGGAGGGCGAGCCGCAGCGAGTACCCGAGGCGCTCCACGAGGAGCGGCGCGATCGGCTGGTTCAGCGCCAGGCTGCGCCCGAGGTCGCCGCGCATCACGCCGTCGAGCCACGCGAGGTACCGCTCGTGCCAGGGCCGGTCGAGGCCGAGGCGGACGCGCATCGCGGCCAGCGTCTGGCCCGAGCGCTCCGCCCACGCGCCCAGGATCTGCTGGGCCGCGTCACCCGGCAGGAGCTGGATGATGCCGGAGATGAGGAGCGAGATCGCCAGCAGCGTAACGACGAGCAGGCCGAGCCGACGGAGAACGTACCCGGTCAGCCCCACGACAGAGGTCCCGGCCGGGGCGAGTCCGGCGGGGAGCCCGCCCCGGCGCGCACGCCGGCCCTACTCGAGCCAGACCTCACGGAGGTCCACGTACTGGACCGGGATGAGCTTGTAGTTCTTGACGTTCTTGCGGGCCGCGGACACGTAATTGCGGAAGTACGGCACCAGCTCCGGGCCGTCGTCCCACAGGAGCTTCTGCACCTCGTCGTAGAGCTTCTTGCGGCGGTCGACCTGGACGGCGCTCCGCGCGTCGTTGAGGAGCGCGTCGACCTTGGCGTTCGAGTACTCGGTGTAGTTCCAGTTGCTCTTGGTGAAGACGTAGGGGGTGAGGGTCTCGTCGATGGTCGGGCGGCCGAACCAGTTGTTGTGGACCATCGCGTTGGGTTTCGGCGTCCGCAGGATCTCGCTGTAGAGCCGCGCGATCTCGACGCTCTCGAGCTTGATCCGGAAACCGGCCTCCTTCGTCGTCTCGCGCAGCACCACCGCGGCCTCCTCGAGCCCGGGGCGCCCGCTGGAGGTGTAGAGCACCACGTCGAGGCCGTTCGGGTACCCGGCCTTGGCTAGGAGCTCCTTGGCCGCCTTGACGTCGCGGCTCCGCTGGGGCAGCGCCTTGTTGAACCACCGGCTCGCCGGGCCGACGGGCGTGTCGTTGCCGAGGGTGCCGTACCCGCCGGTGGCGGCCTCCATCATCGCCTTGCGGTCGACGGCCAGGCGGAGCGCCTGCCGCACGCGGACGTCGTTGAACGGCGGCTGGCTCACGAACATCTCGATCGGCTGGAACGACGGCGCCGGGACCTGGAGCACGTCGATCCCCGGATCCTGCTTGAGCTGCGGCAGCACCTCGGTCGGGGCGAGGTACATGACCTGGATCTCGCCCGTGGAGAGGGCGGCGATCTGGGCCGCGTACTCCTTGAGGTAGACCTGGTGGACCTCGTCCAGGTAGGGCAGGCCCTTCTCGAAGTAGTCGGGATTGCGGACCAGCACCACGCGGGTCCCCGTGACGTACTCCTTCAGCTTGAAGGGCCCGCTGCCGATCGGGGCGTGGCTGATCGCGTCGATGTTCTCCTTGGCCACGACCCGGGCGAACGTATTGCCGAGCTGGAGCGGGAGATCCGCGTACGGCCCGGTCAGCTCGAACACCACGGTGGACTTGTTGGCCGCCCGCACCTTCTTGATGGGCCCCAGGGCCTTGGCGCCCGGGCTCGCGGTCTTCGGGTCGAGGATGCGCTCGATGCTGAACACCACGTCGTCGGCCGTGACCTCACGGCCATTGTGGAACTTCGCCCCGGTGACGAGGTGGAAGGTCCACACCGTGCTGTCGGCGCTCGGCTCCCAGGAGCGCGCCAGCTGGGGCTGCGGCTCGAGGTTCTCGTCGACCCGCGTCAGGTTGCTGAAGATCGCCTGCGTGAGCATGTACGCGTCGCCGGTCGTCGTGTGGGCCGGATCCAGGCCCGGCTTCACGCTGGGAACGGCGAACTTCAGCACGCCGCCGCGCTTCTGGGCCTCCCCGGACTGCGGCGAGAGGGCCAGCGCGAGAAGGATGGTGACGGCGACGGCGAGTCTCTGGCGCATGAAGGGGCCTCCTCTGTCCAACGCCGGAGCGGCGGGGTTGGCGGCGACCGTGACGCGAGACACCACCGGTCTCACTGTCGTGAGGCCACGCGCCGGACCACCGTAGGCCGAGAGCGACGCCGGTGTCAAGGCGGCCGCGGCGCCGTACAATGCCGTCCGTGACGGGACCGGCCCATCTCGAGGCGCACGCCGACTTCCTCCGGGCGCTCGTCCGGATCCCGAGCGTCATCCTCGACCTTCCGGGCTGACATCTCCGTGTCGCACGCGGCGGCGCTCGGCGGGATCTGGCGCTCGGTCCAGCTGGCCGACGACTTCCACGCGCTCGCCGACTGCGGCGGTCGGTTCGCCGGGACGGAGAGCGAGGCCCGGGCGTGCGCGCTGCTCAAGGAGCGCCTGGTGGCCGCCGGGCAGGGCGCGCGTCACGCGGAGCACCGCGTCCAGTACCCCGGCTGGTGGCGGGAGCGCACGACGCTCGCGCTGGCCGGCGGCCGGGGCGCCACGCCCCTTCGCGCGCACTCGCTGGTCTGGTCGCCCCCGACTCCCCCGGGTGGGCTCGAGGTCCAGGTACTCGACCTCGGCCGGGGCACGCCGGAGGCGTTCGAGGCGGCCGGCGCGCGGATCGCCGGACGGCTCGTGCTGGTGCGCCACGAGTACCCGTTCGCCGCAGGGACGATCCACCGTCGGCGGAAGTACCGGTGGGCGCGCGAGCGGGGCGCGGCGGGGTTCCTGATCGCCTCGCCGCTGCCCGGCGGCGTCCTCGTCACCGGCTCCTCGGGACGCGGCGAGGCGGACGACATCCCGGCGGCCGGCGTGTGCCTCGAAAGCGCCGCGGCGCTCTCCGGCGGCGCCCGGGCCAGGCTCGACGTGGGCGTCCGGCGGGGACCCGCCGAGGCGCGGAACCTGGTCCTCGAGATCCCGGGCCGCACCGACGAGTGGGTGGTCCTCTCCGCCCACTACGACGGCCACGACCTGGCGGAAAGCGCGCTCGACAACGCCACGGGGGTCGCCGCCGTCCTGGAGCTGGTGCGGGCGCTCGGTCCCGAGGTTCCCGCGTGCCGGCGGGGGCTCCGGGCGGTGCTGTTCAGCGTCGAGGAGTGGGGGCTCTACGGCTCGGAGCGCTACGTCGCCGAGCTCGGCGCCGCCGAGCGCGCGGCGATCGCGCTCAACGTGAACCTCGACACCCTGGTGGGCGGCGGCGGCCCGCTCGCGGCACTGGTCAGCGGCTCGGCCGAGCTCGACGAGTGGGTTCGGCGCGTGGCGGGCTCGGCCGGGCTCGACCTCGCGACGGTGCTGCCTCTCATGACCAACAGCGACCACGCGAGCTTCGCCGCCGCCGGCATCCCGGCTCTGCGCCTCCTGGGCGGGTTCGACGACCCGCTCGCCCCGCCGCGGCACGTCCTCACGGCCGCCGACACCCGCGACAAGGTCTCCCTGACGGCGCTCAAGGGCGCGACGCTGGTCGCGGCCGAGCTCCTCCGTCAGGCCCTCGAGTGGCCGGGGCCGATCGTCGCCGCGCGGGACCGGTGACGGGCCTCCCCGCGGTCACCGCGGCCGGAGGCGCCCGCCGGTGATCCAGCCGGCGAGCAGGTAGACGACGACGTAGCTCACCATCGCGGCGATCCCGGGGGAGCGCGGCGCCACGTAGACGAAGGAGAGGGCGTCGAGCCCGGCCTTGCCCGCCTCGTGGACCGCGGTCACGACGTCCCAGCCCGAGAGGCCCAGGGGCTCGTCGCCCCAGTCGGGGACGGCGCCGATGTCGAGGACATCCATGTCGAGGTGGCACCACGTCCGCGCCGTCCCGTCGAAGACGCGAGGGAGCCCCTCCGCGCAGACGGCGTCGATCCCCCGGCGGCGCACCTCGGCCGCCGTCACCAGGCGCCCGCCCCGCTGGCGGTAGGCGTGCGCCTGGGCGCGGACGTTGCGCGGCCCGCGCATCCCGACCTCGAGGTGGCGGGTGGGGTCGACGTCGGGGAAGTGGTCCCACATCCGGGCCTGCCACGTCGCCGAGCCCGGGGCGCGGCTGCCGTTCGGGCCGTACTCGGTGTCGAGGCAGTCGCCGTGGGCGTCCAGGCTCAGCACGCCGATGCGGCCCGAGGTCGCCTCCGCGATCCCCTTCATCACGGCGTACGAGGCGCAGGGCGAGAACCCGCCGATCGTGATCGGCCGCGCGCCCGCCTCGACCACCTCCCGCACCTTGCGGGCCACGTGCGCGATCGAGCGGTCGACGTCGGGCTCGATCTCGGCGTCCCCGTAATCGACCAGCCGCGCGCGCTCGAAGACGTCGAGGTCGAGCTCCGGAAGGTAGCCGGCGTACCGGAGCGAGCGCTGGCGCACGTGGGCGGGCGCCTCGCGGTAGCCGGCCCAGTCGCCCGCGCCCCGCCCGGCGGTTGCGGGGCGGTCATACGGGATGCCGATGATCGCGGCGTCGGCGCCGGCCAGGTCGGCGGGCGTGCGCGCCACGGGAACGCCGAGGAAGCTCGGCACTCCCTCGCGGAGGACGGGGATCTCGGTACCGCGGATCAGGCTGAACTTGGTCACGAAGCGCTCGGTCACCGCTCCCTCCCTGATGGCCGCCGGCCTCACGCGCACGTGGCGACGATGGTGCGGGCGTAGACCCGCGCGGCGGCGCAGAGGTCCCGGATCTCCACCCGCTCGTCCGGCATGGTGTTGTACTTGCCCCCGGGACCGTACACGAGACCCAGCATTCCCGCGCGCGCCAGGTGCGCGGCGTCGGTGCCGTAGAACTTGTAGGGCGCGACCGCGCCCACCGCCGGCTCCTCGCCGAGCACCGCGCGGTGGGCCTCGACCACGGTGCGGACGATGTCGGCGTCGGCGGCGACCTCGAACGGCTCCATCACCAGGCGGTGCGGGCCGCGGTTGGGACGGAGCTCGGCCGCGAAGTCGGGATCGGCGCGCCGCAGCCGTTCGAGGACGGCCTGGAGGTCGGCCTCGACCGACTCCGGCGTCTGGCCGGGCCCGTAGCGCACCGCGAACCGGATCCGGCAGCGGTCGGCGAGCAGCGACGGCCGCCAGTCGTAGTACTCGGGCCCGAGCCCTCCCTGGATGACGCCGATCGCCAGGCGGCGCACGCCGCGGTGGTCGGGACGATCCGGGCCGCTGAAGGACATCGCGCGGAGCGCCTCCATCGCCCGGACCATCTGCTGGATGGCGTCCACCCCCTCCTCCATTTTGGAGAGGTGGCGCGTGCGCCCGCGCGTCACGAGCTCGAACTCGAGGGAGCCCGCGTGGAGCGTCAGCGCGGCAAGATCGGTGGGCTCCCCGACCACGAACCGGTCGGCGCGCACGCCCTCGCGGAGCAGGTGGACGGTGCCGACCCCGCCCTGCAGCTCGCCCACCACGAACGCCAGCACCACGTCGCCCCGGAGGCGGGCGCCGGTCCGCTGGACCGCCCGGACCGCGGCGACGTACGCGGCGTCGGCGGCCTTCATGTTCGACACGCCGATGCCGTACACGAACCGGTCGTCGACCTCGCCGCCCAGCGGGTCGCGCGTCCAGCCCTCGCCCGCCGGGTTCGTGTCGAGGTGTCCGTTGAGCATGAGGCTGGTCCCGCCGCCCACGCCGCGCCACCGACCCACGCAGTTCAAGCGCCCAGGCTGCACTTCCTGGAGCGCGACCTCCAGCCCGAGGGGACCGAGCTCATCGGCCATGAAGCGGGCGATCCGCCCCTCCTCTCCACCGGCCGAGTAACTGCGGATCCGGACCAGCCGGGCGAGCAGCGCGACGAGCGCCGGCTCGTCGATCGCGGCCGCGGCGGCCTGGGCGAGCGCGTCGCGACTCATGCGAGAGAGATCGCGCCGCCGCCGCGAAAGGAACGTGCGCATCTTCCTGACGTCCCGCCCGCGCCCGGCGTTTCCATGGAAGGCTCTCTCCCGCGCGCTACGGCACCGCGTGGCCCGCCAGCGCGCCGGTAGCGCGCTCCGCGTCCACTGCGACCTGGCCGTTGACCACCACGAACGGAATACCGACCGGGAACTGGCACGGATCGTCGTACGTGGCGGTGTCGATGACGCGGTCAGGATCGAACACGACCAGATCGGCAAAGTACCCGCGCTCGAGGCGACCTCGGCCGCGCAGTCCGAAGCGCCGGGCGGGGCGGTCCGTCATCCGATGGACCATCGCCTCGAGCGAGAGCCCGCCCACCTCGCGCCGCAAGCGGCCCAGAAACCGCGGAAACGCGCCGTACGAGCGGGGGTGCGGGAAGCGACCGGGCGGGGTGATGTCGCTGCAGACCATGTAGTCAGGTCGGGCGACCAGCGCCATGCAGTCCCGGCTGATCTGGTGCCACAGTGCAACGCTCCGAGGCGGCGCCGCCACGTGGCCGAGTACCAGCCGTTCCGAGAGCAGCAGCTCGCAGAGCACTTCGCCGAGGGTGCCCCCGCGGAGGCCGGCCAGGTCGACCAGGCTCATCCCCTCCAGGGTGGGGTCCGTGCCGGCGTAGGAGCAGACGAGCTGAGCCAGGGGAATCGTCGCGTCCCCGTCGATCGTCTGCGCGATTCGCCGGCGATCATTCGGGTCGGCCAGGCGCTTCAGGATGGCATCAGGACCGCCGTCCTGGGCCCAGCCGGGCAGATAGCTCACCGGGATCGAGCTGCCCGCGGGATACGGGTAGATGTCGAACGTGACGTCGAGGCCGGCGGCGCGGGCGGGATCGATCAGCCGCATGATGAGGTCGAGGCGCCCCGCGCTCTCGGGCGCCGTCCGGTAGTGGGCGAAGTGGAGCCGCACGCCCGTGCGCCGCGCGATCTCGAGCGCTTCGGCCACACCGCTCCCCCCGTGCGCCCGCTCCAGGTTCGCCGACCGCGGCTCGCACATGTAGACCGCGCCGGCGGCGCGGACCGGCTCGCAGAGCGCGATCAGCTCCTCGGTGTCGCCCCAGGGGCCGGGATAGTACTTGGATCCGGTCGAGAAGCCGACTGCCCCCTGCTCGAGACCCTCCTCCACCAGGCGGCGGGCATGGGCGAGCTCCCGGCCCTGGAGCGGGACGTCACGGAACCCGACGGCCTCGAGCCGCACCGTCGCGAAGGGGACGAGGTACGCAGTGTTGACCGCGACCCGCCGGTGGTAGTGGCGCCGGAAGGCGGCGACGCTCGACATGTCCAGGTCCTGGGGAGGCTCACCGAGGACCCCGGCCAGCCAGCGGCGGTACAGGCGGTAGTTGGGGGCGGAGAGCGGGGCGTAGGACATCCCATCGATCCCGAGGAACTCGGTGGTGATGCCCTGCCGGAGCCCCATCGCGTGCTGAGGGTCGGTCAGGAGCGCGCCCTCCGCATGCGTGTGGGGATCGATGAAGCCCGGCGCCACCACCAAGCCGGCCGCGTCGATTGCCCGGTCGCACTCCGCTCTTCCGAGGTCGCCGATGGCGCCGATCGTCTCGCCCACCACGCCGACGTCGGCCCGGTAGCCTGGCGCGCCGGTGCCGTCGACCACCGTGCCGTTGGCGACTATCAGGTCGAAGGTCATTCGACGACCGTCAGCTCCCGCGGCAGCCGCGTCAGCCGTTCGTGTCCGGTCGCCGTGACCAGAACGGGGTCGCCGAGCGCCACGTAGACGTCGCCCTCCGGGGCGAGGAGACCCGCGTGGAAGAGGAACGTCATCCCCTCCCGGAGAACGTGAGGGTCGGTCTCCTTGATCCGGAGGTTGTCGATCCAGGTCGGCGGGTAGCCGAGCCCGATCCCGTAGCCCACGTGCTGGCCGCGCCGCGAGTAGCCGTGCTGGGCGAGCCCATCGTGGACCACCCGCGCCACGGCCCGCGTCGGGACACCGGGCTTGATCGCCGCGAGTCCAGCATCGGTCGCCGCGCAGATCGCGTCGTGCATCGATCGCATCCGCGCTCCCGGCGGTCCCACCGACGCGGTGCGCATGCAGACCGCGTGGTAGCGGTGGACGCAGCCCCCGACCTCCAAGAGGAACGGGTCGCCGGCGCGGATCTCGCGGGTCGTCGCCGCCCCGTGCGTCTGGGTCAGGGTCCGTGACCCGGTGCCCATGGGCGGCGCGACGGACGGATGCTCGCCGCCCGCGCGGTACATTGCCGCCGCCACCGCGGCGTGGACGTCGCACTCGCGCGCGCCCGGACGCAGCGCCTCCCAGGCCGCCCGTACCCCTGCATCCATCACCTCCCCGGCCCGGCGCATGCAGGCGATCTCCGCCGCGGACTTGACGAGGCGGAGCTCGGTGATCAGGTCGGAGGCGTCCACCAGCTGAGCGCCCTCGAGCGCCTCCCGCAAGAGATCGTAGTAGTAGGGCAGCAACGCGTGGCTCTTTCGTTCGATGCCCAGGCGCTTGCCTCGGAGCAGGCCCCGCTCGGCCAGGATGTCGGCGGTCTGCTGGGCCGGGTCCCGCGCCGCATCGTCGAGCCACACCCGCACGTCCTCGACGATGCCGCCGTCGCGGACGAGGAGCTCGTCCACCTTCCGGACCACCGCGGTCATCGGCGCGTCGGCGGCCGGCACGATGAGCACCTGGTAGACCCAGTATCCGATCTGGTCGTACCCCGCCAGGTAGAACATGTGCTCCTGGTGGAAGACCAGGAGGGCGTCGAGGCCGGCCTCGCGCATCGCAGCCCGGGTGCGCTGAAGCCGCGCCGCGTACTCGGCGCGGTCGAACGGGCCGATCATCGGGAGGGTCCTCCTTCCGGCGTGAGCGCGGACGTGAGCGGGGTCAGGGTGTCCAGAGTCTCGAGACCGTCCACCAGGTCACGGACCCGGGCCGCCCCGGGTGCACCGAGGACCGGCTCGGCCAGCTCCCGGTACTTGCGCTCCACCTCGTCGTCGTCCAGCGGCTCGTCAAGGCCGCCGCGCGCGTGGCGCCGGCTGTGCTCGAGCCTCCGCCCCGCGGTCTCGACGATCACGGTGACCGGGACCCGAGCCGAGTGACGGAGCGTCGTCCACGCGGCCTGCGCCGCCGGGTCGGGCTCGAGGGCGACCCGGTCCATCAGCGCGAGGACAGCGGGATCCTGTCGACTCGACGCCTGCCACCACTCGGCCCGCGGCCGCTCGAGGATCGCCATCGCGACCGCGTGCGGGACGCTGAACTGGGCGTCGACCATGGTGGGAGGGCGCCGTCCGTCGAACCAGGTCGCGAGGGCCTCGATCGAGCGCACGGTCACGCGACGCACATCCTGCGGATCGAGACCGTGGCCGCGAACCACCTCGCCCACCGCGTCGAGGGTCGAGTGGATCCAGCGGCAGCAGGGATAGGGCTTGAGGGACAGGCCGAGCACGTCCCACTCCGCTCCCAGCTCCCGGACCATGCGGTCGGCCTCATTGCGGTCCGATCCCATCATGCGTGCGAGACCGCGCTCCCCGTCGAGAATCGTGTGCGTCGCCGGAAAGCCGCGCGCCGCCAGCTGAGCCGCTCGCACCGCCGCCTCCGCCGGCCACGCCACGTTGTCCTTCACCCAGGAGAGCCGGGCCTCGTCCCAGCCGAACTTGGCCTCGTGGGGCAATGGCGCGAACGCGCCGGCGAGACCGAACGCGGAGAGCATCTCCTCGAGCCCGAGACCGAGCAGCCGGCCCGCGGCCACCACCGCGCCGAAGGTCTGCGTGGTGCCGCTCCCGTAGACCTCGACCCGGCGCGCCCAGCTCGGCTGGACCCCCGCGCCGATGCGGATCCACACCTCGTAGCCGGCCAGGACGGCCCCCAGGAATTCCGCGCCGGACCGGCCCAGCGCCTCCGTGACGGCCAGCGCCGCGGGGATCACCGTCGATCCCGGATGGCCCGTGGCACCGGTGTCGTCGTAGTCGAGGGCGTTGGCCGCCATCGCGTTGGCGAACGCGGCCGGGCCGGGAGCGGCGCGATGGCGCGTACCGACCACGGTCGCCGGCCCTCCGCGGTCCGTTCCCACCGCGTCGGCCGCGATGCGAGCGAAGGGCGTCCGGCTCCCGCCGAGCGCGCACCCGAGGTGATCGAGCACGAGGCGTTTCACCATCCGGATGACCGGAGCCGGGACAGCCTCGAGCGACAGGTCGAGCGCGAACCGGGCGAGGGTGAGCGTCGGGCTGTCCGCCATCGGCCCCTCACACGACCGCGAGCTCGCGGCGATGGGGTGTCAGGATCTCGCCGCCGGTCTCGGTGATCGCGATCGTCTCGCTGAGCGCCATCTCCTTGGAGACGAATCGCGTCCGGTAGCCGTCGAGGATGTTCATGATTCGCTCCTTCACGCCGGAGCCTCGGGCGCCGTCCCGGCGCTCGAGCGCCGGCGGGCGAGCTCCTCCTGGAGCCGCAGGAGATCGGCCCCTGCGATATGGCATACGATGGCGTGACCGCGCGGGCCGAGCCGGACGGGCGGCGCCTCCCGCTCGCAGACGGGGCCGACCTTGCGTGGACAGCGAGGGTGGAACGGGCAGCCGGGCGGCGGCGCGGCCGGATTGGGCGCCGGACCCTCCAGACGGATCGCTCCGGTGGCCGGTGACCTCCCCAGCGAGGGCACCGCCGAGAGGAGCGCTTCGGTGTACGGGTGCCACGGCGGCCGGAAGACGTCCTCGGTCGCCCCCTCCTCCACGATCCGCCCGAGGTAGAGCACGGCGACCCGGTCGGCGATGTGGCGCACGACCGACAGGTCGTGGGAGATGAGCAGGTACGAAGTGTGCGCCCCGGCCTGCAGGGATGCCAGGAGGTTCAACACGGTCGCCTGCACGGACACGTCGAGGGCCGAGGTGGGCTCATCGCACACGACCAGGTCCGCCTGGCCGGCGAACGCGCGGGCGATCGCGACGCGCTGCCGCTGCCCGCCCGAGAGCTGGGCCGGGCGAAGATCGAGGTGTCGCGCCTCCAAGCCCACCGCTTCGAGCAGGTGCGCGGCCGCGGCCCGGCGTTCGCCGCGCTTCGCGAGGCCGAACAGGGCGAGGGGGCGGGCGACCGCGTGGAGGATCGTGCGCCGGGGATTCAGGGTGAGGTCGGGGTTCTGGAACACGATCTGGAGCCGGCGCCGCAGGTCCCGGCGCCACCTCGACAGTCGACGCGGCACTGAGCGGCCGTCGACCCGAATCTCTCCGCCCGTCGGCTGGAGGAGCCCCACGACGCAGCGGGCGGTCGTCGTCTTGCCGGAGCCGCTCTCGCCCACGAGGGCCAGCGTCTCGCCTTTCGCCACCGTCAGCGAGACGCCGTCGACGGCGCGGACGACCGATCCTCGCCCGAGAAGGCCAGCGTTCCCGGCCACGGCTCGGTAGTGGTGGACCAGCCCGACCGTCTCGAGGAGGCGTCTCGCGCCGACCGGTCCTTCCATGGCGAGCGAGCGGGCGAGCGCGTGCGCCGTCCCGGGCGCGGGGACGCGCATCCAGTAGAAGCATCGAGCCTGCTGGCCGGGAACGGCCTCGAACCAGTCCGGTCGCTCGGCGCGGCACCGCGCGTCGGCCAGCCCGCAGCGCGGCGCGAACAGGCAGGCTTCGATCTCGGCGCGGGGATCCGGCAGCGTGCCGCCGATCGCCGGCAGGAGCCGCGCAGCCGGCGGCCGGTCCACCCGGGGCAGGCAGTCGAGGAGAGACACCGTGTACGGGTGCCGTGGGCGCTCGAACACCAGATTGACGGGCCCCTGCTCCACGAGCTCGCCCGCGTACATGACCGCCACCTCGTGCGAGAGCCGCCCGATCACCCCCAGGTTGTGGGTGATGTAGAGGATGCTCGCCGAGGTCCGCCGGCGAAGGGCCTCGACGAGGTCGAGAATGCGCGCCTCCGTCGTGACGTCGAGACCGGTCGTCGGCTCGTCGAGGATCAAGAGATCCGGATTGCAGGCAAGCGCCAGGGCGATCGAGACCCGCTGCTGCTGTCCTCCCGAGAGCTGGTGCGAGTAGCGGCCCGAGATGGCCTCGGGGTTCGGGAGCTGGACGGCCGTGAAGAGATCGAGCACGCGCGCGCGGGCAGCAGAACGCCCGAGGTTCTCGTGCTCCACGAGCACCTCGACGACCTGGTCGCCGACCGTGAGGACCGGGTTGAGCGTGCCGGCCGGGTCCTGGAAGACCATGGCCAACCGCCGGCCCCAGAGTCGCCGCAGCTCTCCGACGGTCTTGCCGACGAGGTTCTCGCCGCGGAACCGCACCTCGCCGGTCACACGCGCCTCGGCGTTGAGAGCGCCCATGATCGCCAGCGCCATCGTGCTCTTGCCCGAGCCCGACTCGCCGACCACGCCCAGCACCTGCCCCGGCGGGAGCGTGAAGGATACGCCCCGCACCGCGCGGATCGGGCCGCTGGCGGTCGGATACGTGACCCGGAGATCGCGCACCTCGAGGATGGGCTCGCCGCGGGCGGCGGCCGTCACGCGGTCTCCTCGAGCCCGCGAAGGGCCAGCGCCTCGCGAAGGGCATCCCCCAGCAGGTTGGCGCCGATGACGACGGTGGAGATGCCGGCGGCGGGCAGGATGGCAAGCCACGGCGCCTGGGCCAGGAACGGGAGGGCCTCGTTGATCATGAGTCCCCAGTCCGGGGCTGGCGGCTGGGCGCCCAGGCCGAGGAACCCCAGCGACGTGGCGAGCAGGATCGCGTACGCGAACCGGATCGTCGCCTCCACGATGATGGGCGCCCAGGCGTTCGGCAGCATCTCGGCGAAGATGATGTAGAGCCCGTGCTCGCCGCGCGCCCGGGCCGCGTCGATGAATTCGGAGGACGCCAGGGCCAGCGCGATCCCGCGCACGACGCGGGCGGATCGCGGCATGAAGACGACGCCAATGCCGAGGGCCACGTACACGGGATTCGCGCCCACGGTCGTCAGAAGCAGCATGGCGAGCAGGAGTGCCGGCAACGCCATGAGGGCGTCCACGATGCGCATCAGTACCTCGTCGAGCCAGCCGCGATAGAACGCGCCCACCATCCCGACGATGACGCCCAGGCCCACGCCGAGAATCGTGCTCGCCGTGGCCAGGAGGAGGGTCCCGCGAGCGCCCCACATGACGCGACTGAGCTGGTCCCGGCCGAACTGGTCGGTACCTCCCCAGAACGCCCGAGACGGTGGCTCGAGCGTGTGGAGGATGTCGAACCGAGCAAAGTGGCGCGGCGCCAGGGCCGGGCCGAACACGGCCAGCCCGACGTGGATCGCGAGGAGCGCGGTGCCGACCGCCGCCGTCGGCGAGCCCAGGAGCACGCGGCGCACGAACATCGCCCCCTGGTGAAACGCGCCCGTGCGCATCGCGTCAGTAGCGGATCCGCGGGTTTAGATACGCGTAGGCCAGGTCGGCCGCCAGATTGGCCAGCGCGTACGTGAGGGCGATGACCAGCGCGGTCATCTGGATGACCGGGACGTCGCGATGGTTCACCGCGTCGACCATCAGCCGGCCGAGGCCGGGATAGGCGAAGACGGTCTCGACCACGACGATGCCGCCGATCAGATAGCCCACGTTGATCGCAATGATTCCGACCGTCGGCAGAAGGGCGTTCCGGAGCGCATGGCGGAGGATGACCCGGCGTGGCCGGAGCCCCCGCAGCCGCGCCGCCCGGACATAGGGCTGCTCGAGCACCTCGAGCATGCTCGCCCGGGTCATCCGGCTCATGTGCGCCAGCAGGGCGAGAACCAGCGTGAGAACCGGCAGGACAAGGCTGGGAGCGGCCTGCCCGAGGCTCGCCTGCGGATCGATCAGGCTCGACGGTGGCAGGAGGGCGAAGCGAAACGCGAAGACAAGGATCAGCACGGTCCCGATGATGAACTCGGGGAGCGAGACCGCGACCAAGCTCACCAGGCCGACCAGGTGGTCGACGAGCCCCCCGCGCCGCACCGCGGAGAGCACGCCGAGCCCGACGGCGAGCGGCACTCCCACCACCAGCGCGAGTCCGGCGAGCACCGCGGATCGCCCGAGCCGCTCGAGCACCAGCGGCCGGACCGGCATCTGGTAGAGGAGGGACGCTCCCCAGTCGCCGCGGATGGCGCCGCCGATCCAGTCGAGGTAGCGGAGCGGGGCCGGGCGGTTCAGCCCGAGCTTCACACGCAGGGCGGCGAGGTCTTGCGGGGTGGCCGACGTCCCCAGGATCATCACCGCCACGTCCCCGGGCAGAATCTGGACCACGGCGAAGATCAGGACCGACACGATCGCCATGACCAGCGCCACCAGGAGAAGGCGCCGGCCGAGGAACCTGACGACGCGCATGGGGTCGGCGGGATGCCGAGAGGGGGGTCCGGGGGACCCCCCTCTCGCGGATTCAGGCCTCGAGGTAGGCGTTGCGGAAGTCGCACCACCTGAGCGGGTGGAGCGTGTAACCCTTCACGTTGGCCCGCATGGCGCTGGTGTACTGCGTGTGGTAGACGACCGCGTAGTGTCCCTCGTCGGAGATGACCTTCTGCGCCTCGGCGTACATCTCCTTGCGCTTGCCGACGTCGACGGACGAGCGTCCTTCCTCGAGCAGCTTGTCGAGCTTGGGATTCGAGTACTTCCCCTCGTTCCAGCTTCCCGTCGAGTGGAAGTACGGGTAGAGGGTCTCGTCGATGGTCGCCCGCCCGAACCAGTTGTTGATGTAGAGCGCTTCCTTCTTGTAGACGTTCGAGTTGAAGACCGACCACGGCACGGTCTTGACCTCGAGCTTGATCCCGGCCTCCGCCACCATTTGCTGGACGGCAACCGCGAGCTCCTGCATCCCGACGCGCTCGTTGGACGTCCAGATCTCCGCGGCGAACCCCTGGGGGTGGCCGGCCTCGGTGAGCAACTGCTTGGCGCGAGCCACGTCGCGCGTGCGCTGGGGCAGCGCGACGTAGAAGGGGCTGATCTCGGGCACCGGGTGATCGTCGGCGACCGTCGCGCGCCCCTGCCAGATCGCCTTGACGATGGCCTCGCGGTCGAGGAGAAGCTTCAGCGCCAAGCGCACGCGGTTGTCGTCGAACGGCTTGCGCTCGGTGGACATGACCACGGGCTGGAACGATGTGCTCTTCACCGAAGGGACGGACACGCCCCGCGCCTTCTCGAGCGTCCCGATGAAGGCGACCGGGACCTCGAACATCACCTGGATCTCCCCGCCCGTGAGGGACGCCACCTGGGTCGCCGGCTGCGGCATGTTCACCTGCCACAGCTCGTCCAGGTAGGGGCGCGGCTTGTCCCAGTAGTCCGCGAACTTGACCATGCGGGTCCGCTCGCCCGGCTTGAACTCGACGAGCCGAAACGGCCCCGTCCCGACCGGCTCGGTCGCGAGCTTGTCGGCCCGGTCGGCGGCCACGATGCGGCCGAACGTCACGCCGACGCTCACCGGCAAGTCGCCGTATGGCGTCGCGGTGCGGAAGCGGACGGTGTAGTCGTCGACCGCCTCGACCTTCTCGATCGGGCCCATCGCGGTACGCCCCGGCGAGCCGGTCTTGGGGTCGAGGACGCGCTCGAAGGAGAACACGACGTCGCTCGCCTTCATCTCGCGCCCGTGGTGGAACTTGACGCCCTTCCGCAGCTGGAACGTCCAAACCCGCGCCTGCGCGTCCGAGCTCCACTGGGTGGCGAGCATCGGCTGCGGCTGGAGCTTCTCGTCGACGCGTGTCAGGTTGTCGTACACGGCCTGCGTGATCATGTACTCGTCACCCTGGATCGTGAGTGCGGGATCGAGGGTGCGCGGCGAGCTGGACCAGGCCATCTTCAGCGTCCCGCCGGCCCGCGGCGTCTGGGCCCACGCCCGGCTCCCCGGCGCCAGCGGCATCGCCGCGCTGAGGGCGCCTCCGGTCGCCGCCAACTGGAGAAGTCGCCGACGTGTAAGGCGGCTTTCCGCGGGGCCCCTGTGCGTCCCGTCACGCTTCATCCCCGATCTCCTTTCGGCCGCCCGGTGGCGGTCATCGATCGATCACCGCGAACGCGTCGATCTCCACCAGCAGCTCGGGCAGCGCCAAGCCTTGCACCACGACGCCGGTGCTGCAATGGTGGACGCCCTCGAAGTACCTCTCGATCGCTCCGTACACGGCGGGGCGGTAGGACCGATCCGTCACGTACACGGTCAGCTTGCACACGTCGTGGATCGTGCCCCCCGCCTCCTCCATCAGCTGCTTGATGTTCTTGCAGGCCTGCTCCGCCTGGGCCCCGGCATCACCCGCTCCTACGAAACGGCCGTCCAGGTCGAACCCCGTCTGACCACGGAGGAACACGTAGTCGCCGCGCGTGCGGATCGCCATCGAGTAGATCCCGTGCGCGGCGTGCTTGTAGGCCGAGGCGTCAAACTTCCGGATGAACCGTTTCGGCATGCAGGTCTCCCCCGGGTCGGTCGGCGGAGGGAATCCGGCGGCTGTCGGCCGGAGTAGAGCACCGTTCGGTCCAGAACGTCAACCGGTCCGCGGGGCCGGTCGCTCACGCGAGCCGGACGGTCAGGTCCGACAGCTGCCCGGCGTTCGTCGGCGCGAGATCCTGCGGGCAGGCCGAGCACGCCGCCACCAGGTCCATCCGGGCGAGCAGCGTCACGTAGTCGCTGGGACGCGCCGGGGAGGGCGCGCTGCGGTAGCCGCCGTCGGGCAGCACCGGCGAGTGCTGGAACAGGTTCACCGGGTCGGGGATGCGCCAGGGCGGCAGGTCGAAGGCCGCGAGCGCCTCGACGAAGTTCATCCGGCAGCTCCGGTGGTCCTCGACGCCGAAGTCCCGGAGGTAGCGGTAGGGGTCGCAGGCCGGCGCGAGGAAGTCGTGGACTCCGACGGTGTCCTCCACAAGGTCGAGTATCGGCCGCCGGTGGTTCGTGAACAGGCTCGCCCCGCGCGTCAGCCGGATCGCGTTGAGGCATCGGCGCGTGTGGCTCGGACTCATGAACTCGGTGAAGTCGGCCGCGTTGAACGCCACCAGGTCGCCCACCTGATGACCCTCGGTCTGGGCGATCGTCACCCGTTCCCCGGCCCGCATCCGCCACATCCGCGCGTGGCCCGCCGGAATGACGAGCTCGCGCGGCACGCCGCTCACCGGACGCGCGTGGCGCGCCGCCTGGCGCGCCGGGTGGGGGGCGCCGCGCGCCCCGTCGGAGACTTCATGGGATGTCGCTTCCGGTACCCGGGGTGCTCGACGATCCGCCCGAGGAACTCGATCGCGAGTTGCGCGGCGAGGAGCGAGGTGTTGTCCGACGCCACGTCGAGCATCGGATTGACCTCGACGACATCGAAGCCGATCACCTCGCGGCCGCGGGCGATCGCGAACAGCGTCTTGCGCAGCTCGTCGTACGTGAGCCCGTTCGGCTCCGACGAGGCGCACCCGGGGACGAGCGGGAGGTCCAGCACGTCGATGTCGATCGATACGTAGACCGGCTCGCCGGAAGGAAGGCGGTCGACGACGGCCGTCACGCCCCGTCGGTGCAGCTCCGGGACCGTCACGATGTCGTTCCCGCGCGCGCGGGAGTCCGCCACGTCCGACTGGCTGGTGCGCAGGCTGCGAATCCCGACCTGGATGATGTGATGGCAGGTTTTGAGCTGCGCGACGTTCCGGATCGGGTTACCGTTCGCCCACTGCACGCCGTGGATGAAGGGCCGGTAGTCGAGGTGCGCGTCGAAGTGGACGACGTTGAGCCGTTCCTCGAACGCCCGGACCACCGGGTAGGTGATCGCGTGATCCCCGCCGAAGACGACCGGAAACGCGCCGGCCCGCAGAATCCGCCGGATGTCCGCCGTGATGTTGTCGAACGTCTGGCGGACGTTGGTATAGATGATGTCGGAGTCGCCGCAGTCGACGATGCGGCTGTGCTGGCGCTCGTACTCGAGGTACCGGCGGTCCTCCTCGATGTCGTAGTAGCCCTTCTGGTTCTGTATGGGCCCGTAGCCGGCGTACTTCACGGACATCTCGCGAATCTTCCGCGGCGCGAACCGGGCGCCCGGCTTCCACGGGGAGCCCTCGTCGGTGGGCGCGCCGATGATCGCGATGTCGGCGTCGAGGCGCGTGAAGTCCGTGACTGCCGGCACGCGCATGAACGAGACGAGTCCCGTGTAGGGCAGGTTCAGCCGAGCTTCCGCCATGATGGGTCGCCTCCTGAGCTGGGCGCAGCGCGCCGATCCTACCACGGTGGGGCAACTGGTGAGGATCGCCCGACCGGGTGCATGCTGGAGGGCGCCGTGGACGTCCCGCTGACTCTGCTCCTCGCGCCAGGACCGCCGGCCGCCCGCCGGTCGCTGGACGTCGTGGCCCGGCGTCTGGCGGCCGGGCTCCGCCACGATGTCGTCGCGGCCTGGCTCCAGGATCCGCTCGACGAGCTGCTCGCGCGCGTGGAGGCGAGTCTGGCGGGAGGCGCATCACGCATCGTGGCCCTGCCGCTCGCGCTCGGACCGGCCGAGTCCGCGACCCGAGGCCTGGCCCGGGTGATCGAGATCCTGCGCGAGCGATGGCCCGCGCTCCCCATCCACCGGGGCCTGCCGCTCGCCATCGACGACGTGGCCCGCATGCTGGGCGATCGGGCGCGCGAAGCGATGCGACGGGCGCACCTCCGGCCGCCCAGGCTCAGCGAGACGGCCGTGGTGCTGGTGGGAGCGGGCGACGCCAACCCCCTGGCCAACGCGGAGCTGGCGCGGGTCGCCCGGCTCGTCTGCGAAGCGCACCGCGTCGTCGACGTCGGCTACGCGTTCCTCGCGCTGACGAGTCCCAGTGTCGGCGAGATCGTCCTGCGCTGGTCCCGGCTCGGCGCCCGCGCCGTGGTCGTCGTCCCGTACGCCGTGTTCGGGGGCCCGGCCCAGCGCCGGATCGGCGCGGCGGTGGCGGCCGCGCGCATCGCGCGGACCAAGGTCCTCCTGGCGACGCCGCTCGCCTCCCATCCCGCGCTCGTGGGGGCGCTAGTGCGGCGCTATCTGGATGCGCTCGGTGAGGACGCCGCCTCCGTCGACCCGGCCCTGCTCCAGGCATTCCGCGGCACCCACGCGCACACCCTCGACGAGGTGGCGGACGTGGAGGCGCGCGTCGCCGCGCTGCTGCCGCCGCGGTACCGGGACGCGGTGACGGCGGTCAGCCCGGCCCCGATGGCGGCCGCCGAGCTGGAGCTGGACGCGAACGGCCAGGTGGCGTGGGACCGGATGTGGCAGGGATTCTGCGAGCTGGCGCTCGCTGGAGGGCCGCCCCACCGCGGGACGCTGCTCGAGCCGGCATCGCGGGAGGCGATCGCGGCCGAGACCGGCCGCTACGCGGCCGTCGTGCGCGAGCTCGCGCGCGGCCTCCGCATCGTCACCGGCCTGCCCGTGGAGACCGACGGGGTCCCGGGGTGGATCGGGCTCGTCTGCCGGAGCGAGGCGATGGCGATCTGGCTGATGCGCGCCATCGTCGTCGAGAACGTCCTGGCCCGGCGCGAGGGACCGACGCTCTACCTCCCGGCTGGTCCCGAGTTCACGCTCGGCGCCGAGATCAAGAACGTCGTGACGGTCGTCGCGAAGGCGCACCACTACTGGCTCGAGCACGCGCAGCGGTAGCGGGCGAGGTCGACGCGCGCCCGGCCGGCGCGGCCAGCGGGCGGCCGTCGGCGCCGGCGCCGGCCGCGTCGCTCGCCACCCAGCGGGCCAGCTCGAGGCCGTGCGTGAGCCAGACCCCGGGGAAGGCGCGGACGTAGTCGATCAGCGCCTCCAGCATCAGCACCCGGGACGGCCGGCCGATGAACTGGGGATGGAGGATCAGCGTGAATGCGCCGCCCAGGGCGTGCATGCCCCGGAACTCGTCCTTCCACGTCGACAGGACCGCCGCCGGCGGATAGATCTGCCGGTACAGCGGCGGCCGGATCCCGTAGGCGAAGTACGGGCCGTCGTCGAGGATCCAGGTCGTCGGCAGCTCGACGAGCGCCGGCGCGCCGGAATGGAGGTACGGCCAGATCGTGTCCTGGAGGTTCGAGGCGTAGAGGAAGCCGTGAGCCCGCAGGAGGTCCACCGTGTCGTGGCTGATCTCGTAGCGGGGCGCCCGGTAGCCCACCGGCCGCTGCCCCGTGATCCCCTCCAGGATGCGCACCCCCTTGACCAGGATCTCCTCCTCCTCCTCGCGGCTCCGTCCTTCCAGCGCCTCGTGGAGGTAGCCATGATGGCCCACCTCGTGCCCCTGGCCGTGGATCTCGGCCACCACATCCGGGTAGCGCTCCGCGGTCCAGCCGGGGACGAAGAACGTCGCGCGCAGGCCGTTGCGGGCCAGGAGGTCGAGCAGGAGGGGCACGCCGACCTTCGGGCCGTAGGCGCCCTGCGACATCACCGCCAGGCGGTGGAGATTCTCCGGATCGCGCGAGATCCAGGCTGTCTCCGCGTCGAGGTCGAAGGTGAGACAGACCGCCGCGCGAATCCCCTTCGGCCATCGGATGGGCGGGACGATACCCGTGCCCGGCGTTCGTCGTGGCGCTCGGCGCTTCATCATCTCCCTCCAAGACTGTGAGCGCGGGGCGAGGTCCCGATTCCGGCGGATCGAGACCGCCACCCCGTCCCACGCCTACATCACGACGCCGCCGTTCGGGCTCAGGACCTGCCCCGCGTAGAAGTCGCTCTCGGCGGACGCCAGGAACAGGACGGTCAGCGCGATGTCCCGCGGATGGCCCCAGCGGCGGAGGGGGACGTTCGCGCGGTTCTCGTCGCGGAACTCCGGGTTGGAGCGCAGCATTTCGGTGTCGACCGGCCCCGGCGCCACCGCGTTGACGTGGATGCCGCGAGGCGAGAGCTCGCGGGCCAGGGACTTCGTGAGGCCGATGACGCCGGCCTTGGAGGCCGCGTAGGCGGCGGCGCCCGCGCGCCCGATCAGGGCAAGCTCGGAGGCGACGGTCACGATCTTCCCGCTCCCCTGGCGGGCCATGTGCGGGAGGACGGCCTGGATGGCATTGAAGGTCCCCTTCAGATTCACCGCGATGACGCGGTCCCAGTCGGCCTCGGTGGTCTCGAGGAACGGCCGCCGGTCGATGATCCCGGCGTTGGTCACGACCACGTCGACCCGGCCGAGGACCTCGACCAGCCGGCGGCCGACCTCGCGCATGGCCGAGCCGTCGATGACGTCGGCCGGAAGCGCGATCGCCCGGGCGCCGAGCCGATTCAGCTCGTCGAGCAGGGCGCCGGCCAGGGCCGTCTGCTCCGCGTCCGGATAGTGATTGAGCCCCACGGCCGCCCCTTCGCGCGCGAGCGTCAGCGCGATCTCGCGCCCGATGCCCCGGCTGGCGCCGGTGACCAGCGCCACCTTGCCCTCGACCCGTCGCGCGGCCATGGAAATCCCCGGGAGAGTATAAGCCCGCGGGCACCGGACGCGTCACGCGGGTCGCCGGCCCGGCCGCGCCCCTTGACATCCCGTCGGGCCGATCCGTACCATGCTGTCGAGTTTCCTAGGTGTCGTGACAGGAAACATCATGAAACACCACGCCATCGAGGCCATCGGGCGCCGAATCCGCCGGCTGCGCCGGCACCGGGGCCTCAGCATCGACGGCGTCGCCGTCAAGGCCGGCATCTCCCGCAGCCTGGTGAGCAAGATCGAGAACGGTCGCGTCTCGTCGCCGATCGCGACCCTCGCCAACGTTGCCGCGGCGCTCGACACGACGGTGGGCCACCTGATCGGGGCCAGCAGCGATCCGCCGTGCGTGATCGTCCGCCGCTACGAGCGGAAGCCCATCTCCGGCGCGGGCTCGGCCATCGGGTACGGCTACGAGGCCCTGGGGCACCGGCGGCTGGAGAAGCGGATGGAGCCGTTCCTGGTCACCTACCCGCCCGGCCTGTCGAAGGCGCCCCGCCTCTCGCACCGGGGCGAGGCGTTCCTGTTCGTGCTGCGGGGCCGCCTGGAGTTCCATCACGACAGCGAGCGGCACGTCCTCGGACCGGGCGACAGCGCCTACTTCGACAACCAGCTGCCGCACGGAGCGCGGGCGCTCGGCCGGACGCCGGCGCTCGCGCTCGTCGTGACCGCGGAGGGCTGAGGCGGTGCCGGCGGGAGACGCGGCGCCGCGCCGTCCGGTCGTGGGGACCGGGGTCGCCCGGCTGGACGGCCCGGACAAGGTCCTGGGGCGCGCGGTCTACGGCGTCGACGTGGAGCTGCCGGGCATGCTCGTCGGCAAAATCCTGCGGAGCCCCCTGCCCCACGCCCGGATCCGCTCGATCGACGCCGCGCGCGCCCGCCGGCTGCCGGGCGTACGCGCCGTGCTCACCGGCGCCGACACCCCGCGCATCCCCTACGGGTTCTTCAAGCACCAGGGCCCGCGGTTCGCGGACAAGCTGCCGCTGGAGACCGAGAAGGTGCGCTTCGTCGGAGACGAGGTGGCCGCCGTCGCCGCCGCGGATGAGGACACCGCGCTGGAAGCGCTCTCGCTCATCGACGTGGACTACGAGGAGCTCCCGGCCGTGTTCGAGGTCGACGAGGCGCTCGCCCCGGGCGGCCCGCTCGTCCACGACGACGTCCCGGGCAACGTGCCCGCGGTCGTGCGCCGAGGGGCCGGCGATCTCGAGCGGGGATGGCGAGAGGCCGAGGTCGTGGTGGAGCGCCGTTACTCGACGCACGCGGTGACGCCGTGCTGCCTGGAGCCGCATCAGGCGGCGGCGAGCTACGACCCGGTGTCGGGCGTGGTCACCCTCTGGGCCTCGACGCAGATGCCCTTCCAGCTGCGCGCCCATCTCGCCGACGTCCTGGGGCTCCCGGAGGGCAAGGTCCGGATCATCAAGACGACGATGGGGGCCGGGTTCGGCAGCCGCATGGAGATGCACGCCCCCGATCCCATCGCGTCGCTGCTCTCGCTCCGGACGCGGCGGCCCGTCGGGATCGTCTACACGCGCGCCGAGGAGTTCCAGGCCACTCGCTTCCGTCACCCGTTTCGCTTCGACTGCCGCATCGGCCTGACGCGCGACGGCCGGATCACGGCCCTCGAGGCCCGGGCCCTCGTCGACAGCGGCGCCTACCTGAGCCAGGCCACCGGCGTGGCGAGCGTCGCCGGGACGAACCCCTTCACCATCTACAAGATCCCGGCGTTCCGGTTCGAGGGCACCATCGTGTACACCAACAAGCCGTACGGCGGGGCGTATCGCGGCTACGGCAATCCCCAGGGCACCTTCGCCATCGACAGTCTGCTCGACGAGGCGGCGGTGGAGCTGGGGCTCGACGTCGTCGAGCTCAGGCGGCGAAACCTCTACCGGCCGGGCGACGTCTCCGCACTGGGCTTCCGGTTCGGCACCTGCGCCCAGCGCGAGTGCCTGGAGGCGGTGGCCGAGCGGCTCGATTTCCGCGCCGAGCGGCCCCGCGGCCGCGGGGTGGGGATCGCCGGCCTCTTCGGCCCGGCGGGCGGCACCCGGGTCCACGGCAACAGCGACGGCTGCGGCGCCATCCTCAAGCTGGAGGACGACGGGACGCTCCAGGTCATGACCGGCGGCCAGGAGATCGGCCAGGGCGGCGGCACCGTGATCGCCCAGATCGCGGCCGAGACCGTGGGCGTGCCGTACGGCTCGGTGCGGGTCGAGAGCTCCGACACCAACCTGATCCCGTGGGACCTCGGCACCCACGGCAGCCGGAACACGTTCATCGCGGGCAACGCCGTCGCGGGCGCCGGCCGCAAGCTGCGGGACCGGATGCTGGAGGTCGCCGGCGAGCTCCTGGGCGCCGGCCCCGACGCCCTCGCCGCCGCGGACGGCCGGGTCTTCGTGCGCGAGGCGCCCGAGCGAGGCCTGAGCGTGGCCGAGGTGGCCCGGGCCGCGCACTACCGCCACGGCGGCAGCCTCTTGATCGCCGAGCACTTCTACGACCCGCCGACCGAGCAGCCCGACGCGCAGGGCTACGGCAACAAGTCCGCCGCGTACGCCTTCGGCTTTCACGGCGCCGAGGTGGAGGTCGACGAGGAGACGGGCGAGGTGCGGGTGCTGCGCCTGGTGGCGGCGCACGACATCGGCCGGGCCATCAACCCCAAGGGCGTCGAGGGACAGATCGAGGGGGGCGTCGCCCAGGGCCTCGGGTTCGCGCTGATGGAGACCCTATTCGCCGACGACGGGCACACCGTGCTGTCCAATCTCCACGACTACAAGATCCCGGCGGCCCTCGACATGCCGGAGACGATCGAGACCGTGCTGGTCGAGATGCCGGACCCGGAAGGCCCGTACGGAGCGAAGGGCGTGGCCGAGCCGGCGACCATCCCCGTGGCGGCCGCCATCGTCAATGCCATCGCGGATGCCGTCGGCGTGCGCATCCGGGACCTTCCGGCCACCCCCGAGAAGATCGTCGAGGGGCTGGCCCAGCCGGGAGCCGGCGCGTGAAGGGGTTCGGCTACCACCGTCCGGAGAGCCTGGCGGCGGCGTGCGGGCTCATGGCCCAGTTCGGCCGCCAGGGGCGCCTGATGGCCGGCGGCACCGCGCTGAGCATCCTCCTCAAGGAAGGGCTCCTGGACGCGGATCAGATCGTGAGCCTCGAGCGGGTCGGGCTGGACGCCGTGTCGTGGGACGGCGCGGTACTGACGGCCGGCGCGATGGTCACGCACCAGGCGCTCGTCGACGATCCGCTCGTGCGCGCCCATGTGCCGGTGCTGGCGGAGGTCCTGTCCCAGGTCGCCAGCCGGCGGATCCGCAACGTGGCGACGCTCGGGGGAAACCTCTGCTGGGCGGAGGCCGCGTCCGACCCGCCCGGCCTGCTCATCGCCCTCGGGGCGGACGTCGGGGTCCGGAGCGTGCGGGGAGAGCGCCGGGTGGGCCTTCGCGACCTCTTCCAGGACTACTTCACGACGACCCTCGCCCCCGACGAGGTCGTGAGCGACGTGCGCGTCCCGGCCCCGCCCCCCGGGGCCGGCCTCAGCTACCTGAAGTTCACGCCCCAGTCGAAGGCGGACAAGCCGGTCATCGCCGTCACCGCGCTGGTGCGCCGGGCCGACGGCGCGTGCGCCGAGGCGCGGGTGGTGGTGGGCGCCGCCGGGCCGACGCCGCTCGGGCTGCCGGCGGTGGACGCGGAGCTGCGGGGCGAGGTCCTCGACGGGTCCCCTGGCGTGGGGCGGGCGGCCGAGGCCTACGCGGAGGCCGCCCAGCCCGTGTCGGACACCCGCGGCTCGGAGGCCTACAAGCGCCGCATGATCCGCGTGCTCGTCCGACGGGCGCTCGGACAGGCCTGGACCCGGGCCGGGGACCGCCATGGCTGAGCGGTACCCGCTGCACTTCTGGGTCAACGGCGAGGAGCAGTGGCTCGAGGTACCGGCACACGACCTCCTGCTCGACGTGCTGCGGGACGACCTCAAGCTCCGGGGGACCAAGCGCGCCTGCGACATCGGCGTGTGCGGCGCGTGCACGGTCCTGGTGGACGGCCGGTCGGTGAGCTCCTGCCTCATGCCGGCGCTCCGCGTCGACGGCAAGCACGTCCTCACCGTCGAGGGGCTCGCCGGCGACGACCGGATGCACCCGCTCCAGCAGACGTTCCTCGACCACTGGGGCTTTCAGTGCGGGTACTGCACGCCCGGGATGCTGCTGACGGCGGTCGAGCTTCTGCAGCAGGACCCCACGCCCTCGCCGGCAACGGTGCGCGACGCGCTGATGGGCAACCTGTGCCGCTGCACGGGATACCGGAAGATCGTCGACTCCATCCTGGCGGGCGCCGCGGCGCTCCGTCGCCAGCCCGGGGATCCGCCCGTCGCCGGGGGCGCTGAGGCGCATGCGCCGTAGCGGGCCGCACCGTGGGCGTCCCGACGCCGGGCCGGCGCGGTGATCTTCGAGGATCGATTCACGGTCCGGGCGCCGATCGAGCGCGTGTGGGCCTTCCTGCGCGATGCCGAGCGGGTGGCCCCGTGCGTCCCTGGCGTGGAGCGGATCGAGGTCATCGACGACCGCCGGTACCGGGTAGTCGCCCTGGCCAGCGTGTCCTTCCTCAGCCTCTCGTTCGCGATGGACGTGACGGTCACGGAGGTCGACGAGCCCCGCCGGCTCGTCTCGGTCGCGCAGGGTATCGACGCGCGGCTCAGGGAGCGCGTCAAGCTGACCTCCGAGCTCGGACTCGAAGCCGCCGGCCCGGGGGAGACGATCGTTGACTACCGGATCGAGCTCGGCGTCGTCGGCAAGCTCGCCTCGCTGGGGCTCAGCGTGATCAAGGGCAAGGCCCGACAGATGGCGACCGCCTTCGCCGGCAGCGTCCGCGACCGGCTCGAGACGGCGGGCTAAGCCGCGAGCCGGAAGGGCCGCACGCGGCGCCGCAGACTGCGGGGATGACGACGCTCGAGACGGCAGCCGACCGGAGACGGCTCCGGGCGGGCCGCGCTGCCATCGAAAGGCTCACGATCGGCCCGGGCGCCCATGGCGCCGCATGGAGGTGAGAGAGATGGACGCAGGAGCGGTCAGGGGGCGGTCCTTCCGCTGCATCGACCTGAGCGTGCCCCTCGAGAACTACTCCATGGACCGGGACTCCCCTCACATCTTCTACTGGGACCATCACGAGGGCGGCCGCCGGACGGCCAAGGCCCAGGGCTTCGACCCCGACCTGCTTCCCGATGGCTTCGGGCTGTCCGCCGAGGACGTGACGCTCAACACGCACACCGGCACGCACCTGGACGCCCCCTGGCACTATGGCCCGACGTGCGGGGGAAGCCGGGCGCGCGGCATCGACGAGATCCCCCTGGAGTGGTGCTTCGGCGACGGCGTGGTCCTCGACCTGACCCATCGCCAGCCGGGCGAGCTCATCACCGTCGCGGATCTCGAGCAGGCGGTCGCCGCGATCGACTACCGCATCAAGCCCTACGACATCGTCCTGATCCGGACGGACGCCACCAAGCGCTTCCGCAAGCAGGACTTCATGGTCAGTCAGCCGGGCATGGGGCGCGACGGGACCCTGTGGCTCCTCGACCAGGGCGTCAAGGTGTGCGGCATCGACGCCTGGAGCTTCGACCGCCCGCTGGCCTACATGAAGGAGGACCTCAAGGCCGGCAACCGGGAGGCCTTCCTGCCGGCCCACCGCGTCGGCCGGGAGCGCGAGTACTGCCACATCGAGAAGCTCGCGAACCTCGACCAGCTACCGCAGCCCCACGGCTTCCAGGTCGCGGTCTTCCCGATCAAGATCGCCCGGGCCAGCGGCGGCTGGGTCCGCGCCGTCGCCCTGGTAGGCAAGTAGCGCCGGAACTGGGCCACGACCTGTGAGCAGAGACCCGGGGACCGTCATGGTCGCCGCCGCGCGGCCGTGAGCGGTCCCCGGGGCTCATCCCCGAGCTACTGCTTGTTGCGCGGGTCGTCCTTGGGATCGACGTAGACCACGTCGAACGGGCCGACGCCGTTGATCTGGACGACCGTATCCCCCTCGACCCAGGCGTAGTGCGCCATGCCGGCCGGGAGGTGAACGAAGCTCGCCGGCGGCAGGTACGGGCTCGCCGCGCGATCCAGCTTCTCCCCGGACCCGACCGCGAACTGCCCCGCGATCACGGTGAGGAGCTCGTCCTTCGAATGGCGGTGCGGCGGCAGGACGTAGCCGTTGGGGAACTTCAGGCGGAGCACGAACGGTCCTTCCTGGGCCGGATTGCCAAGGAGGACGGCCGCTTGCGCCCCCGGCGGAAGCGACGGCGGGGCCGGGCCCCACGCGACGGCGTCGGCGGCCACCACCGTCTGGTGCGGCGCGGCGTGCGGCGACGGCGCGAGAACCAGCGTGGCGCCGATGCCCAGCGCCAAGACGGCCAAACTGATCACTGTGAGAGAACGTCCTACACGGTTCATGTCTTCTCCCTTTCCCGTGGGCCGAGACGGCCCACGCTCGTCAGTCTCTGGTGACGACGACCTCGAGGTACTCGGCGGGTGCGACCAGGGAGCCGTCCCGCGCGCGGTTGAACTGCTCGATCAGGACGGTCAGGTCGCGCTCGAGCGCCGCCCGCGACGCGGGCTCGAGCGCGGCGAAGGCCTTGAGGACCGGACCGTAGTAGGTCTTGAACACCTCCAGCCAGTGCGCCGCCGAGCGGTAGCGGAACGTGAACTGCCGCTGCGCTGTCGTGATCGAGGCCGCGTGGAGCCCGAACAGCTCGCCGATCCGCGCCCGGGTGCCCCACACGGCCGGCGACCTGGCGCCGGGAGGGGGCGGGAGGTAGCGGCCGATCGCCTTGAAGATCTGGCCGATGAAGCCCTCGGGCGTCCAGCTGGCGAGCCCGATCTTCCCGCCGGACTTCACGACGCGGAGCATCTCGCTCGCCGCCATGTCCTGGTCGGGGGTGAACATCACCCCGAACGTCGACACGACGACGTCGAAGCTCTCGCTCGGGAACGGGAGCGCCTCGGCGTCGGCCTCGCGGAACGTAATGTCGAGCCGCTCGGCGGCGGCGCGCTCGCGGGCGCGCTCGAGCAGCTCGGGCACGTAGTCGGAGGCGACCACCTCGCACCACCGGCGGGCGGCCGCGAGGGAGACATTCCCGTTGCCGGCGGCGACGTCCAGCACCTTCTGTCCCGCGCGTACGTCGAGGGCCTCACAGAGCTCCTCGCCGACGATCTGCAGGGTCGTCCCGACGATGGCATAATCGCCCGAGGACCACGCGGCCCGCTGGCGCGCCTTGAGCGCCTGGAGGTCGGGCTGGGTGGCGAGCTCGCGGGTCCGGGTCATGGGTACGGTGCGTGCGTCCATGTCATCTCTCCTCATCGTCCTTCGATGCTTCGTCTCGCATCGGCCACGGCGGTCACGTGAGCCGCTCCATCTGCGGGCCGTGACCGTCGATCGCGAGCGTAGCGCCCGGGCGTGGGAGGCACCGTGGTAGCCGCCGTGGAAATTCCCGAGGAATTCGACGGGCTGGGTCCGCCCGGCCAGACCCCGGCGATCCACGTCCGGATGCTCGGGCGCCTCACGATCTGGCGGGGGCGCGCCCCCGTAACCCTGCCGGCCTCCCGGAAGGTGCGGGCGCTCCTCGCCTACCTGGCCCTGGCGCCGCGCGCCGTGGCGCGGAGCCACCTGTGCGAGCTCCTTTGGGACGTCCCGAACGATCCGCGCGGGGAGCTCCGGTGGTGCCTCAGCAAGCTCAGGGGCCTCGTCGACCAGCGCGGCCGCCGGCGCGTCCAGACGCGCGGCGACACCGTCTGGCTCGACCTGTCGGACTGCCTCGTCGACGCGATCGAGGTCGCCCGCGCCACCGGCGAGGGCGTCGAGACGCTCCCGCCCGACCGGCAGCGGGCGCTGGCCGCGCTGTTCGCGGGCGACTTCCTGGAAGGGCTCGCGATCGGCCGCAGCCCGGCCTTCGACGGGTGGCTCACCGCCCAGCGCCGGCGATTCCGCGGCCGCCACGCCGCCCTGCTGGAGCACCTCGTCAAGCGCGTTCCCGACGACGAGGCGCTCCCCTACCTGGAGCGGTGGCTCCAGCTGGCGCCCTTCGACCCGCGGGTTCACGAGCTCCTGCTGAGCGCGTTCGCCCGGCGGGGCCAGATCCGGGAAGGCGAGGAGCACCTGGCCGCGACGGCGCGGCTGTTCGAGGGCGAAGGCCTCGATGCCGCGCCGCTCCGCGACGCCTGGCGGTCAGCGAGGGCGCGCGCCGCCTCGTCGCCGGAGATCCGGGTCTCCCCCCCGTCGGTGCCCGCCGCCGGCAGCGACGCCGTCAGCATCCCGGGATCTCGCCGCGCCTCCGTCGCGGTGATGCCGTTCGTCGACCGGTCCGCCACCGCCGGCGCCCGTGGCGGGCCGGCCGACGCGCTCGCCGACGATGTGATCACCCGGCTCGCCAAGCTGCGCATCCTGTTCGTCATCGCGCAGGGGACCGTGTTCGCCCTGCACGAGCGCCACGTCGGGCCTGAGGAAGCCGGCCGGATGCTGAACGTCGACTACGTCGTAGGCGGCACCATCCGGCGCGACGGCAAGCGGGTCACGGTGACGGTCGAGCTGACCGAGACGCGGACCGCCCGGATCGTCTGGGCAGAGGTCCTGAAGCACACGCTGGACGACGCGTTCCTCGTCCTCGAGGAGATCGGCAACCGGATCGTCGCCTCCGTCGCCAGCGAGATCGAGACGATCGAGCGCAACCGCGCCATCCTGCGACCCCCGAGCTCGCTGGACGCGTGGGCGGCGCATCATCGCGGCCTGTGGCACATGTACCGGTTCAGCAAGGCCGACAACGAGCGCGCGCGGCACTTCTTCGAGACGGCGGTGCGCCTCGATCCGACCTTCGCGCGCGCCTACGCCGGACTGTCCTTCACGCACTTCCAGACCGCATTCCAGGGCTGGGCCAAGCGCGAGCCGGCGGTGGAGCGGGCGTTCCAGGCCGCCACGCAAGGCCTCATGGCCGACGATCGCGACCCCGCCGCGCACTGGGCGATGGGCCGGGCGCTCTGGCTGCGCGGCCAGGACGGCCAGTCCGTCGTCGAGCTCGAGCGGGCCATCGACCTGAGCCCCAACTTCGCGCTGGGCCACTACACGCTGGCCTTCGTCAACTCGCAGACGGGCGACCCGAAGGCCGCCATCTCGTCCTCCGACTACTCGCGGCGGCTGAGCCCCTTCGACCCCCTCCTGTTCGGCATGCTCGGCGCGCGCGCCATGGCCCTCGTCCGGCTCGATCGCTTCGAGGAAGCCGCTGACTGGGCGGTCAAGGCCGCCTCCCGTCCCAACGCGCATCCGCACATCCTCGCGATCGCCGCCTACAGCCTGGCGCTCGCCGGGTCGCTCGACGAGGCGCGCAAGTGGGCCGCCACGCTGCGCCGCGCGCATCCCGGGTACGGCATCGCCGACTTCCTCGCGGCCTTCCGGTTCGATCCCCACGGCGCTTCGCTGTTCCGCCGCGGGGCCAAGCGCCTCGGCATGGCCTGACGGCCACCGGCTTCGCCGGCTCCCACGCGCCCCCGATCCGGGATGCGTCACCGCCAGGGCCGTCGCGCCCGGTCCCTCTCGCACGAGTAGCGGACACGACGCCTCCAGGGGCATCGCCGCGACCGGCGGGGGCGAGTCGCCACCCGCTCCGAGCCCATAGCGCGTCGGCCTTGGATCTCTGCTAGGGTCGACGGCGGCTCCGGCGGTTCGAGCCGGGCCGCGTCCCACTTCCGCGAGGCCCGTTTCCCGGGCCGAGGAGAACTTCGATGAGGCAGAGCATCGTGATCGCGCTCATCTCCGGGCTGGTCGGCGCCGTCGTCGTCGTCCTCGGGCAACAGCCTCCGCAGGCACCCAGCGGACTCAGCGTTGCGGGCGCGCAACCCGCGCCGGCAGGCGATTGGGTTCCGGGCAGTGCCATTGGTGACGCCAGGAGCGGTATCCAGTTCGCCGTCAACCGGCTCTCGGGAAAGATCCGCGCGTGCAGCTACACCTCCGCGGGGAATGGCGTGTTCTCCGGGTGCAAGATCGAGCCCTGAGCCGACCGTTGCCGCGCGGGGGTCGCGAGGCGCGGCGAAAGGCGACTAGCCGGTAGCGCCCCCGATCCGGCTCGACGCGGCCGGTCGCCCGCGTCCAACCCGCGCCGGCCGGACGCGCCCCACCCGGCTAGGCGACCCCGATGCGCGAAGAGTACCTTCCGCTCACTTCGACGCGAAACGACGAGCCAGCGGCCGAAGGGCGTCGGCGAGGTCCTGCGGTCGGTACCAGTAGAACCCGTGCCGGCCCGGAACGGTGATGGGCTCGACGGCGAGCTGGCGGGCCAGCCAGTCGATCACCTGCCGGTAGACCGGCAGCGTCTCGCGCGCAATCATCAGTAGAGCTTCGCCCCGTTCGCGACCACGAAGCCCGTCACCATCGGTGCGCCCTTCGCAGGCTCTCCGGCGCGGCGAGCGAAGCATCGTCGCCCGTGGAGGCGCCGGAGGTGCCGCCCGCCGGCACGCCGCGTCAGCTATTCGGCCGCTCGCGTTGCCCGGGTCTGGTGGTTTCGCTATGCTACCCCCGCCCGAGGAAGGCCAACCGGAGCCGTGAGCGGGTGAGGAGCTGCAGCCTCACGGTCCGCACTCATGATCGGCCAGCGCGGCTGGTTTCCGTGAAGGCCGAAGGACCCCGCCGGAGTGGCCACCGCTCGCGGAGATGGGAGGCTGCCCTGGACACCCGCCGGCAGGACACGCTGCTCCCTTCGGTGCTCGGCGCGATCGGCAATACCCCGCTCGTCGAGCTCTCCCGGATCACGCGCGGCCTCTCGGGTCGCATCCTCGCCAAGCTGGAGTATCTCAACCCGGGGTTTTCCAAGAAGGACCGCATCGCCCTGCAGATGATCGAGGAGGCGGAAACCGACGGCAGCCTCCAGCCGGGCCAGACCGTCGTGGAGCTGACGAGCGGCAACACGGGCACCGGCCTCTCCATCGTCTGCGCGGTCAAGGGCTATCCGTTCGTGGCGGTGATGTCCAGGGGGAACTCGACCGAGCGGGCGCGCATGATGGCCGCGCTCGGCGCCGAGGTCGTGCTGATCGACCAGGCGCCTGGATCCACGCCGGGCCAGGTCTCGGGCGCCGATCTGGCGCTCGTCGAGGAAGCCGCGCGGCGCATCACCGACGAGCGCCGGGCGTTCCGGGCGGACCAGTTTCGCCTCCCGAGCAGCGCGCGCGCCCACTACCTCCACACCGCCCGCGAGATCATGCGGCAAGTCGACGGGGCGGTCCTCGACGCGTTCTGCGATTTCGTCGGCACGGGCAGCTCCTTCTCGGGATGCGCCGCCGCCCTGAAGGAGCGGGACCCTCGCATCCTCTGCTATGTCGTCGAGCCCGCGGAGGCCGCAGTCCTAGCCGGCCGGCCCGTCGTCAACCCGAACCACCGCATCCAGGGCGGGGGCTATTCGATGACCGATCTGCCCCTGATCCGACCGGAGCTCGTCGACGGCTGCCTTCAGGTGACGGACCAGGAGGCGATGGCGGCGTCTCGGCGTCTCGCCCGGGAAGAGGGGATCTTCGCCGGCTTCTCCGCCGGCGCCAACGTCGCCGCGGCGCTCCAGCTCCTGCGGACCCACGGCCGGGGCAAGACCGTCGTCGTGCTGCTGAGCGACTCCGGCCTGAAGTATCTCAGCACGGACCTGTGGCCGCCGTAGCCCGGCGCGGGCGCGCCCGGCTGGCCCCCTCGGGCGCGTTCTTCCTGGCGCTGGCGCTGGTCTGTCTGTCCTTCAGCTTCCAGGGGCACATCGGCCTCGATCTCGGCGACGAGGGCAACCTCTGGTACGGCGCGATTCACGCGTCCCGCGGCGAGATACCGGGCGTCGACTTCAAGGCGTACGACCCGGGGCGGTACTACTGGGCGGCGCCGTGGGTCCTCGCGCTGGGCCCGGGGCTCATCGCGCTCCGCGTGGCCGTCGCCGCCTTCCAGGTACTCGGGCTGACCCTCGGCCTCCTGGCCGCGCGGCGAGTCGTCAGGAGCTGGTGGGGCCTGGGCCTGGTCGGGCTCTTGCTGCTCGCCTGGATGCATCCGCGCCACAAGCTCTTCGAGTGCAGCCTCACCATGATGGCCGTGTGGGTCGCCGTGCGCCTGCTCGAGGCGCCCACCATCCGCCGCTGCTTCGCGACGGGAGTCTTCGTCGGGCTGGCGGCCTTCATGGGGCGCAACCACGGGGTTTACGCGCTGCTCGCCTTCGGCCCACTGCTCCTGCTCGTCCGTCCCGCGGACGGACGGCACACGATCGCGAAGTGGCTCGGAGCCGGGCTCGCGGGCATCGTGATCGGCTACGCCCCGATGCTGGCCCTGATGGCCCATTCCCCCGACCTGCTGGCGCTCACCATGAGCCGGGTGCCCGAGGCGTTCGCCCGGAGGGGCACCACGACCGCCCTGGCGCTCCCGGTCCCGTGGCCGTGGACCGTCGATTGGAGCCAGCCGCCCCTGAGCGTCGCCTTCCGCCTCGCCCAGGGGCTCTGCTTCGTGATGCTGGCGCCCGCCTACGCGCTGATGGCGCTCTACGCCTTCCGGGCCGCGCGGGCTGACGCGCCGGGGCGGACCATGCTCATCGCGTCGGTCGCGGTCGGTGTCCCCTACATGCACCACGCCTTCGGTCGCGCCGACCTGCCTCACCTGGCCCAGAGCATCCACCCGTTCTGGCTCGGGGTCGTCGCGCTGCCCGTGGCGCTCGGCTTCAGCCGGCGGCGCGCGATGGTGACGGGGCTCGCGATGACCGCGGGGCTCGTCACCCTCTTCGCGGTGGTCCTGCCCGCCAGCCCCTACGTTCGGGCCCTCCGCCGGCCGGCGCAGTTCGTCCCCCGCGAGGTGGCCGGCGACCGGCTGTGGATCGAGGCGAGCCAGGCGACCTATCTCGACGGGGTCACGCAGGCGGTGGCCCGGCACGTCGGCCCGGAGGAGGAGATCCTGATCGTCCCGTTCACTCCCGGGCTGTATCCGATCCTGCGACGAGACTCGCCGATTCGAGAAACCTTCTTCATCTTGCCGACGCCGGCGCCGGCCCAGGAAGACGTCATCCGCCGGCTGCGGCGCGCCGATGTCCGGTGGGTCCTCCTCACCGACCGGGCGGTGGACGGCCGGGATGACCTCCGCTTCCGCCGCGCGCAGGCGGTCCTTTGGCGGTACCTGGCGTCCGAGTTCGAGCCGGTCGACGGCGACGGCTTGCCGGCCGATACGCAGCTCCTGCGGCGTCGAGACGCCCGCGGCGGCCGGCGTGTGCCCGCGGGCGTGGCGAGGGCCGCGCCGCCGACGGGCGGCGAGGGTGCGCTCGTGGACGGAAAGGCCCCGGATGAGCGAGCGCCGCGTCGACGGCGCGCCTCCGGCACGCTCTCCGCAAGCTCGACCTCCCGCCGGAGCACGTCGCCTCCGTCTCGTGACGGCACGGGTCGCGCTGGATCCGCGGGGTCGGCAATGCTCAGGAGACGCCGTCTTCTCCTAGCGGGGTCCGTCGCCAGGCGCGGCGGCGCGAGCCATCGGCGACTTCCGAGCCATGAAGAAGTGCGTCCGGCCAAGGGACCCGAGAGCTGGGGCACCCCGGTCGGACAGCCGCTGCAGCCACCGATGCGCGATCGTCGCGAGCGAGTCCGGCAAGACCGGGCGATCGAACCAGCTGAAGCGGAAGCCATAGGTCCTGGCCTGGATCGTAGTCAGGGCGGCATCGGCGACGGCCGCCTCGAGGGATCGACGGGAGTGGAACCGCATGCCCGGCCCGCTCCCGCCCCGCTCCCGGCGCTTGAGCACGGCCCGCATCCGCGTCCTGATGAACGCCAGCACGGGGCTCCGGCCCGGATCCAGGACATTGCCCAGCGCGGCCCTGTTCGGAGCCGTGAAGACGACGTGACCGGTCGGTCGCGTCACGCGGCCCATCTCCCGGATGGCCCGGTCCGCCCGGTCCAGCCAGGTGACGACGCCAACGGAAACGACGAGATCGAAGGAGTCGTTGCGGAAGGCCAGGTCGGCGGCATCGCCGACTCCGACCGTCAGGGCGTCGGTCGCGCCGGACTCCGTCGCGTGCTGTCGGGTGAGCTCGACCATCCGCGGGACCCGATCCACGGCGTGAACGCGCAGGCCGCGCCGGGCGAGGGCGACCGCGAGGAGCCCCGCCCCGCTTCCCACCTCCAGCACCCGCGCACCGCGAGCGAGCCCCAGACCATCCACCCACCCGAGGACGATCGCCTGGCGGTCGCGGTAGAGCTGCGCCCTGAAACCCTCTCCGGCATAGAGGCTCTTCCAGTTCCACGCCGTCTCGTGGAAATGCTCGTCGACCTTCTTCTGCTGCCGGAGCCACGGGTCGTCAGATTCCATCGGAATCCCGGCGTGCACCGAACAGAGCGCGACCCCGGGCGCACCGCCTCACGGCATTGCCGCTTCCGACTTCTCCAGCCAGAACTTCATCCCCATCTCGCCGAACATGGCCGTCGCTGTCCCCAGGTGCTCCCGAGCGTGCGCGAGCTGGCCGGTCCGCGTGTGGAGCCGGCCGAGCCCCAGGTGGCAGTGCGCGACGAGATGGCGCATTCCCAGCTCCTGGGCGCGGGCCATCGCGTCATGGAAGTGCCGGTCAGCCTGCTCCCGGAGATCGCCGTGAGTGGCGACCTCCCCGAGAAGCCGGAGCGCCCACGCTTCGTGGGGACGCTGGCCGCGCTCGCGGGTGAACGCGAGGGCCCCCCGGGCCAGGCGGAGCGCGTCCTCGGTCCGGCCGTCGAGGAGGTACCCCTCGCCGAGCTGGGTCATGCAGGTCCCCTGGTACGCTCCGAGCTTGATTGACTCGAGGACGCCGAGTGCGCGCTCCTGCAACGGAATACCCTCGGCCGCGCGCCCCGAAAGCGTGTAGGCGTAGCCCAGGTGCCCCCAGTTGACCACCGAGTGCTGCGCTACGCTCCCATCGGGAGGCATGGCCAGCTCCCGCTCGAGGAGGCGAACCGCATGGTCGAGCTCGCCCCGCACCATGTGAAGGAAGGCGAGCATCGAGCGCGCGGCGCCGAGGGTGTAAGGATGGTCGAGCGTCTCCGCCAGGCGGATGCCGTCCTCCACGAGGGCGATCCCCTCCTCGAACCTCCCCCGGCTCAGCGCGATCCACGTCAAGTAGAAGCGCGCGCTCACGGCCGGGAACCCCACGAGGACGAGGCTTAGGCGCTCCCGGTCCCGGTCGCCCAGGAGACGCAGGACGCTCGAGAGCAGGGTCTCCGCCCGTCGATAGTCACCCGTGTGGATGAAGGCCGCGCTGAGGTACAGATTCCCCGTCACCTGGAGCTGGAAGTCCTGGAGCGAGTCGGCGATCGCCTGGGCGCGCTGGCCGAACTCGCGGGCTTTCGTCGGATAGCCGCTGGTCCAGTAATCCTGGCACAGATAGACGAACAGCTGGCCGAGCCGCCGCTGGTCGTCGATCGTCCTGATCAGGTGCTCGGCCTCGCCGAGATGGCCGAAGATCCGCTCGGACTGTGCGAGCGGGAAGAGCGCCGTTCGAAGATCGAAGCGCAGGTCGATGGCCTGCTCCAGCGTCTTCCGGCTCTCCGGAAGATGCCCGAGGGCCGCGAGCGCCTGCTCGAAGCTCGCCACGGCGTCCCGGTTGGCCGAGCGCGCGAGGGCCCGGGCGCCGGCTTGCCGGAGGTACGCGGCTGCCTTGTCCCACATCTCGCCCCGGAGGGCGTGGGCGGCCAGCCGCTCCCCGGTCAGCCGGTCCGGGCTGGAGCGCTCGATGGTCTCGACGAGGCGGGCGTGCAGGGCCTGCCGCCGCGCCGGCAGCAAGGTGCCGTAGGTGACCTCGTGGGTGAGCGCGTGCTTGAAGGTGTACTCGGGCTCCGGAGACACGCGCGTCTGGTACAGGAACTCGGCGGCCTGCAGGCGGCCGAGCCCGCGGCGGAGCTCCTCGTCCGGGAGGTCGGCGATGGCCTGGAGTAGCGGAGCGGGCACGTCCTTTCCGACGACGGAGGCGACCTGGAGGAGGTGCCGGTCCTCCGCCGGGAGCCGGTCGATCCGCGCCGACAGCATCGCCTGAACGGTGGGCGGGACCGCGACCGCCTCCACCGGATGCGTCAGTCGATACCGGCCGCGCTCTCCCGCGAGCACGTTCGTCTCGACGAGCATCCGGACGGTTTCCTCCAGGAAGAAGGGGTTGCCCTGTCCGACGAGGAGCCGCTTGAGCGGCGGGAGCCCGGGATCGCTGCCGATGAGCGCGTCCAGCAGCTCCGCGGCGCTCTCGGCCGGCAGCGCGTCCACGCCCACCTGGCTGTAGAAGCTCTTGCCGCCCCACGAGTGGCGATGCTCCGGGCGGTAGGTCACGAGCAGCAGCATCCGCGCGGCCATCATGCAGCTGACGAGGCTGTCGAGGACCTCCTGGGTCTCGGCATCGATCCAGTGCAGGTCCTCGACGACCAGGCACAGCGGTTGAGCCCGGCTCGCGGCGAGGAGCATCAGCTGGACGGCGTCGCGCGTCCGCTGGCGGCGCTGCGCCGGATCCGCGTTACGGAAGGGATCGTCCGCCGGCAAGACCCCGAGCAGATCGAGCATGGGCGGCAGGACCAGGCGAGGCTCGGCGTCGGCGGGGAGCGCCCGCGCGACGCGCGCCGTCACCTCCGTGGCGTCATCGACGTGCTGGAGGTGGCACAGGCCCTTGAGGAGCTCGATGAGCGGGGCGCAGGGCGTCTCCTGCGTGTACGGCGCGCCGCCGGCGACCAGCAGACGCCAGCCCGGGAGGCCCTGAGTGGCCTCGCGGACGAGGCGGGACTTGCCGACGCCCGCCTCGCCGACGATGCCGACGATCTGGCCATGGCCCTGCGCGGCGAACGACGCGGCGCGCCGCAAGGCGGAGAGCTCGGTGGCCCTGCCGACGAAGCGCGTGGCGGCCCAGCCACCGGGCGCCTCCTCGAAACGGAGAACCCGCCAGGCGGGACGCTCGCCCTCCCCGACGCGCTCGAGCGAGAAGCGCCGCGTCAGGAAGGGAACCACCGGCTCCGAGACGACGATGGCGCCGGGCGAATCGACGGCGACCAGCGTGTCCAGGAGGGCCCAGGTGGCCGCCTTCCCATCCATCCCCACCGTCGGCACCGAGTCGTCCCCCCCCACGAGATGGTCGGCGAAGTGAATGGCGAAGACCGCGGACGCGCCGCCGTGGGCCATCGTGTTGCGCATCGCCACGGCGGCCAGGGCCGCATGGCTCGACGCGTTGTCGACCGGCTCGAGGCCAAAGACGGCCATGAGGCCTGCGGGGCCCGACTCCTCGATGCGCCCGCCGAAGGCGCGGACCTTCTCGCCGACCGTCTCCAGGACCGCCGGTCCCTCGCTCGGCGACGGCGCGCGCAGACTCACCCGCAGGAAGGCGAGCCGCCGGCTGTGCCACTCGGGGGAGGCCCACGGGGCCACCGCCGGGACGGTCTCGGGCACGTCTCGCGGCCCCGCCGGCAGGATCCGATCGCGGTGCCGGAGGCCGTACTTATCCATGCGGGCGCGCAGCGTGTTGCGCGAGATCCCGAGGGCGGCGGCGGTCCGCCGGATGTTGCCCCCGCTGGCGCGGAGGGCGGCCTCGATCCGGGCACGCAGGGCGTCTTCCAGGGATTGGTCGCCCGCCGCACCGACGGCCGCGCCGTCGATGCCGCCAGGCGTCAGGAAGTCGAGCATGGCCTCCGGGATCTCGTCGCCGTCGGAGAGCAGCGCCACGCGCTCCATGGCGTTGGCCAGCTCGCGCACGTTGCCCGGCCAGGGGTGGGCGACGAGGACGGCGCGCGCCTCGGGCGTCAGCACGCGGGGCGACAGCCCGTAGTCGGCGCAGGCCCGGGCCAGGAAGTGGTCGGCGAGGATCAGGATGTCCGGGCCGCGCGTCCGCAGCGGCGGCATCTCGAGCGTGATGACGGCGAGCCGATGATAGAGGTCCTCGCGAAAGCGACCCTCGGCGACGGCGCGACGGAGGTCGACGCTCGTCGCGGCCAGCACGGCCACATCGACCCGCTCCGCCTGGGTGCTGCCCAGGCGGCGGACCGCGTGGTCCTCGAGGACGGTGAGGAGCTTCCCCTGCAGGGCCGGAGGCAGGAGGCCGATCTCGTCGAAGAACACGGTGCCGCGGTGCGCGGTCTGGACGAGGCCGGCCTTCGCGCTGCGGGCGTCCGTGAAGGCCCCGCGCTCGTACCCGAAGAGCTCCGCCTCGAGCAGGGTCTCGGGAATGGCCGCGCCGTTGATGGGGACGAAGGGACCGGCGCGGCGAGGCCCGGCCTCGTGGATGGCGCGCGCAAGGCGCCCCTTCCCCGTGCCGGTCTCGCCCAGGATCAGGATGGGCGGCACCCGGCGCGCGTCCCCCTGACGGGCCAGGATCCGGGAGACCTGTCGGCGGATCCCCTCGATCCGCGGACTCGCTCCCTGCAACGCCTCCAGCAGCCCGACCATGACCTGCGCAGCCTACGCGGCGGGGCTCAGGGGGTCAAGAGTTGACCCCATGTGTTGACCCATGCGAACCACCTTCGCTCGATTGTCAGTCCCATAACATCGCGATTCTATTGGTTGAGTTTGCTGGCTCGCACCTTGCCAGATAGAGGTGAACCTAAACACGGGCGAACGCCCGAGGGGAGGATGCTCATGTCGACGCAGCACGCGACCTTGGACGAGGTCAAGGTGAACGACTTCCTGGGCAGGGCCATCCAGGACGTGGCGGCCACGTTCCACGCGGGACTGGTCCTCGTCGGGGACAGGCTCGGCCTGTATCGGGCGATGGCCGGCGCGGGCGGGCTGACTCCCGCGGAGCTGGCCAAGCGGACCGGGACGCACCAGCGCTACGTGGCCGAGTGGCTGGCGGCGCAGGCGGCCGGCGGCTATGTCACCTACGACGCGGCGACCGGGTGCTTCACGCTGCCGCCCGAGCAGGCCTTCGTGCTCCTCGATGCCGACCTGCCCGGCGCCTTCCTGCTGGGCGTCGGCTCGGTGCACGACGAGTCGAAGATCGCGCAGGCCTTCCGCACCGGGACCGGGGTGGGCTGGCACGAGCACGACTCGTGGGTCTTCGAGGGGTGCGAGCGCTTCTTCCGGCCGGCCTACGCCATGCACCTCACCAGCCAGTGGATCCCCGCGCTGGAGGGCGTGCAGGCGCGGCTCGAGGCGGGCGCGCGCGTGGCCGACGTGGGCTGCGGGCACGGCGCGTCCACCATCATCATGGCGCAGGCCTATCCGCGATCCACCTTCATGGGGTTCGACTACCACGCCAAGTCCATCGAGTGGGCGCGGCGCGTCGCCGAGAAGGCCGGGGTCTCGGATCGCGTGACCTTCGAAGTGGCGCCCGCGAGCAAGTATCCGGGCACCGGATACGACTTCGTCACGTTCTTCGACTGTCTCCACGACATGGGCGATCCGGTCGGCGCGGCGCGGCACGTGCGGGAGTCGCTCGCCGCCGGCGGGTCGTGGATGCTCGTCGAGCCCATGGCGAGCGACCGGCTCGAGGACAACCTCAACTCGATCGGCCGCCTCTACTACGGGGCGTCGACGCTCCTCTGCATACCGGCCTCGCTCGGCCAGGACGTGGGCCTCGCGCTGGGCGCGCAGGCCGGAGAGGCGCGCCTGCGCCAGGTCCTGACCGACGCGGGGTTCCGGCGGATCCGGCGTGTGGCCGAGACCCCGGCGAACATGGTCCTCGAGGCGCGCGTCTGAGCGAGCCTCGAGAGGAAGGGCTCAACGGGACGGGCGGACGACTCGCGTCCGCCTGTCCCGATGTTCCGCTCTATCCCCAGATCCGCCGGGCGCCCGTTCTGATCCGCCGCGAGACGGTACTGGCAGGGCGCACCTCGCCCGACCGCTCCGCGAGACCGGGCGCCCCGCGCGCCGAAAGGGAGGAAAACACGCATGCTCTTGAAGTGGGGCTGCATCGTCCTGTCCATCCTGGGGGTGGCGGGAATCGTCGGGCTGGTCCTTGGCGGGGCGCTGCCCGACAGCTGTGCCACGACGACAACCGATCGCGCCGAGCCGATCGACCTGCGACACGAGGCGGCGCTGGCCGAGCGCCTGGCGGCCCTGGATGCCGCGCTCGCCCGCCAGGACGTCAGCCGGGCCGTCTACGAGTGGCGCGACGCGTATGGCCTGGCCCTTCGCTCGAGAGGATGGGACGCGATGGCCGCCGTCGGCGACGCCGCGGTGCGGGTCAACGCCCAGATGGGCGGCGCGGCGGGCCAGTCCGGCGGCTCCGCCGGCTTCCGGACGGAGGCCCACCAGGCCTACGTTCACGCGCTCCTTCGGGCCCAGCGCGAGCGCTCGCGGGAAGGCGTCGACCGCGTCGCCGACGGGCTCGGCTCGCTCGGCGACGCCGAGATGGCCGCCCGGGCACGCACGCTCGGGATAGGGCGCTGACCTGCACGCGCGGCGTCCGGCGGTCAGCGGGATCTGGCACTCCCCTCGGGGTTGCGTCACACCACGTGGCTGGCGATCGGGGCGGCCTCGCCGAAATCGCCGGCAGACCGGGGCTGTCTCGTCGTCCCCAGACAGGAGGAGCGAGCGTAGGGAACGCCGTGCGCGCGCTGGCATTCCTTGCCGTCGCGCGCTCGCCGTCGGGTCGGCCTGGGCACAGGACGTCGCCGTC
>DATBGA010000018.1:0-17152 GCA_036558225.1 Candidatus Methylomirabilota bacterium
TCGTCTGGCGCGAAGCGGCGCGCGTGACCTTGGCCCCGCGGGCACCCGCATTCGGCTCCTCCGGCACCGCTGCGGCGAGGGCGGCCTCGAAGCTCGAGCCGCCGAGCGCCGGCCGTGACCCGAGATCGCGGGCGAGGTGGATGAAGACCTCGCGGTTCCCCTTGGGCCCGTGGAGGATGGAGGCCGCCACGCCGCCCACGCGGAGCCCGATGGCCGCCGCGGCGGCGGCGACGCCCCGGACGGCGTCCCGGCGTGCCGCCGACCCGCGGACCACTCCTCCCTTGCCTACCTGGGCCTGGCCCACCTCGAACTGGGGCTTCACGAGCGCCACGATCTCCGCCGGGTCGTCGAGGCAGGCGGCTACCGCGGGCAGGACCTTCGCGAGCGAGATGAAGGACACGTCGACGGTGGCGAGGCTCGGGCGGTCGGGAAACCGGCCGGGCTCGAGGTGCCGGGCGTTCACGCCCTCCCACACCGCGACACGGGCGTCCTCCCGAAGGCGCGGATGAAGCTGGCCGTGCCCCACGTCCAGGGCGTGGACCCGACGCGCGCCGCGGGCGAGCAGGCAGTCGGTGAACCCGCCGGTGGACGCGCCGACGTCCAGGCAGAGGCGGCCCTCGACGGCCACGTCAAAGGCGTCGAGCGCCGGGGCGAGCTTCTCCCCGCCCCGCCCCACGAAGGGCGCGGCCGCGACCCGCTCCACCGGGGTGTCGGGGGCCACGAGGCGGCCCGCCTTCGCGGGCACCCCGCCCGGCAGCCGGACTCGCCCGGCGAGGACCAGCCGCGCGGCCTCGGCGCGGCTCGAGGCGAGCCCCTGCGTCACGAGGAGCTCGTCCAGGCGAACCCGGCCCCGGCGGACGGCTCCGGCCGGGCTCATGCGAAGAAGTGCTGGAGCGCGGCGGCGCGCAGGGCCTCGAGGGTGGACGCGTCGGCGGCCTCCACATAGAGTCGCGCCACGGGCTCGGTGCCGGACGGCCGGACGAGGACCCAGGCGCCGCCGTCCAGGTGGAGCTTCAGCCCGTCCGTGGTCTGGACGCGCTTGACGGCCCACCGTCCGAGCGCCGCCGGCGGCTCGGCGATCCGCGCCGGCAGGGCTCGCCGGACCGCATCGGAGAGGGGCACGTTGACGCGGACGGACAGGAGCCGCCCCACCTCCCGGTAGAGCCGCTCCAGGACCTCGCCCAGCGCCACGCCCTCCACCGCCGCGATCTCCGCCGCCAGGAGGCACGCGAGGATCCCGTCCTTCTCGGGGGGATGCCCCTCGAGGCTCATGCCGCCCGACTCCTCGCCGCCGAACATCGCGCGCCCCTGCGTGATCAGGTCGCCCAGGTACTTGAAGCCGACGGGCGTCTCGTGAAGCTCGCAGCCGTGGCGGGCCGCGAGGGCATCCAGCAGGTGGGTCGTCGCCACACTCCGCGCCACGCCGCCGCGCCAGCCCCGGTGGCCGAGGAGGTGTCGCAGCACGAGCGCCAGGATCGGGTTCGGCGCCAGCACCGTGCCGTCCCGGTCCACGACCCCGAAGCGATCGGCGTCGCCGTCCGTGGCGAGGCCGAGGTGCGCGTGCCGCTCGCGCACCGTCCGGATCAGCTCGCCGAGATGCTCCTCGGCCGGCTCCGGCGGGTGGCCGCCGAAGGTGACGTCGCGGCTCCCGTGGAGGAGCGTGACCTCGCACCCCGCCTCCTCGAGCAGGCGGTCGAGGTAGCCTCGCGCGGGCCCGTACATCACGTCCACCACCACGCGCAGGCGCGCCCGGCGGACGGCGTCGAGTTCGATCAGCCGCCGGCACTGATCCAGGTACGCCGGCGCGAAGTCCGCGGGCTCCACGAGGCCCGCGGCCACGGCCTCCGCGATCGGCATTCCCCCGGGGTCGGCCAGGCCCGCGACTCGCGCCTCGACCGCGCGCGTCACCTCGGGGAGCGCGGGCCCGCCGGTGGGGCCCGACAGCTTGAGTCCGTTGTCCGACGCGGGGTTGTGGCTGGCCGTGATCGTGATCCCGGCCGCCGCCCGATGCTGAAGGACGGCGTGAGCCACGGTCGGCGTGGGAACGGCCGCGACCGCGAGGCGCGACCGGACGCCCGCCTGGGCGAGCGTCCCGGCGGCGGCGGCGGCGAAGTCCTCCGAGAGGAAGCGGGTGTCGTAGCCGACGACGGCGCCTCGCTCGGCCTCGCCCGTGCTCCTGAGGTGATCCGCGATGGCCCGGGTGAGCCGTCGCACGTTCGCGAACGTGTAGGTGTCCGCGATCCGCGCGCGCCACCCGGACGTGCCGAACTTGATCGCATCGAGCGCGGTCGTCACCGGTGTTCTTGCCTCCGCCCGATTATAGGGCCGCGGTCCGCCGTCCTCAGGCCCATCGCCGGCGGCGGCGGACCTGGGGCCGCCGGAAGACGTTGATCAGCAGGAGACCCGCCACGAACCCCCCGAGGTGAGCCACGAAGGCGACGCCCCCGGTCGTGTCGCCCCGGGCGAAGGTGAAGATGCTGTTCACGGCCTGGAGCACCACCCAGAACCCGAGCACGACCAGGGCGGGCACCGGGATCATCCGGGCGAAGTAGCCGAAGATGACCAGGGTCCAGATCCGTGCGCGCGGGTGCAGCAGGAGATACGCACCGAGGGTCCCCGAGACCGCCCCGCTCGCGCCCACCATAGGAATGGCGGAGGCGGGGTCCTGGAGGTACTGGGCCGCTGCCGCCGCCAGACCGCACACGAGGTAGAAGACGACGAACCGGCCGTGCCCCATCGAATCCTCGACGTTCTTGCCGAAGATCCAGAGGTAGAGCATGTTCCCGCCGACGTGGAGCAGGCCTCCGTGGACGAACATCGACGTGAAGAGGGTCAAGCCCGGCGGCGGCGCCCCCGCCAGCGCCGTGTCCAGGCGCAGCGGGCAGATGTCCCCGAACCGGCACGGGATCAGCCCGAACTCGACGACGAACTGGCCGTAGAGCTGGGCCCCCAGCGACGACCGGCCCGCCGTCCCGGGGTCGAACCACAGGAAGAACTCGTAGAGATAGATGACGACGTTGACGGCGATCAGGGCGACCGAGACCGCCGGGAAGGAGCGGGTCGGAACGTTGTCCTTGAGCGGGAGCACGGCGTCCGCCGGCTCTCAGGCCGGGCCGACGACCACCACCGCCGGCTCGACCAGGTGACGCCGCGCGGCGCGCAGCACGTCGGTGGCGTCGACCGCCTCGAGGAGGCTCGGATAGCGCGTCACGTACTCGGCGCCCACCCCCATCACCTCGTAGAACGCCAGGTAGAAGCTCTGACGGCTGTTGGTCCGCCGGTCCAGCACGAACGACCCCGAGAGATACGCCTTGGTTCGCTCGAGCTCGTCCTCGGGAACCGGCTCGCCGGCCAAGCGATCGACCTCTCGCCGGAGGCCTGCCTCCGCCGCCGTCACGTTCTCCGGCGCCGTCCCGATGTGCAGGACGACGCGGCCCGCGCCCCGCCGCGTCGGGTACTGGGACCCGACGGCGTAGGCGAGCCCCTCCTCGTCCCGGAGGGTCCGGAAGAGCCGGCTCGACATCCCGCCGCCGAGGACACCGTTCGCGACCTTGAGCGCGACGTGATCCGGCGCGGCGATGGTCGGCGCGAGGTATCCGAGCAGGATATGCGCCTGCTTCGTCGGCGACGTCTCACGCTCGCGCGGCCGCACCGGCCGATCCGGCAGGGGCGGCGTGGCGGCCGGCGGCGCGCCGGCCCGGAGCCCCTCGAAGAGCCGGGACGCCTCGCCCAGCACCTCGTCGGCGGCCACCGCCCCGGACACCGCGAGCACGAGCCGGTCGGCAGCGTACGCCTCGCTGAACCGATCGAGCAGGCTCGAGCGGACGATCCGCGCGACCGTCGCCTCCTCCCCGCTCGGCGCCAGCCCGTACCCTCGCGGCCCGAACAGCGAGCGCGCGAGCACGCGGGCGGCGACCTGGCCCGGCTGGTCCTCGAGCCCGCGGATCTGGGCCAGGAGCACGCCGCGCTCCCGCTCGAGCTCGTCGTCGGCGAGGCGCGGCTCGGTGGCGACCTCGTGAAGCAGCGCGAGGAGGCGCCGCCAGTGCCGCGCGAGGCCCCACGCCCGCAGCTCGCTGTACTCCTGGTCGGCGCCGCTCTCGATGCCGCCGCCGGCGTCCTCCGCCGCGCTCGCGACCTCCACGGCGGTCCGCGAGCGGGTCCCCTTGAGGAGGACGCGCCCCAGGAGCGCCGTGACCCCGTTCAGCTCCGGCGCCTCGACCGCGGAGCCGCCTCGCGCCAGGAGCGTCAGTGCGACCACCGGCGCGCCGCGGCTCTCGCGCACCAGCACCGTCAGCCCGTTCGGAAGGACGAGCCGCGTCACCGGCCCGAGGCCGCCCGCGGGACGGCCCGGCTCGGGGCGGAGCCCGGGGCCCCGCGGCGACGCGCCCGCGCGACCCCCGCCCGGGATCACTCGCCGCCTCCGGCGGCCGCGGCGCCGATCACGGCGCCCGTGAAGCGATCGGGGCGAAGGTGCCGTCGCGCCGCCTCGCGCATGGCGTCGCGCGTCACGCGCCGGATGGCGTCGACGTATCCCAGCTCGAACTCGAGGGTCCACACGGTGTCCGCCGTGCCCAGGGTGTAGGCCACGCCCTCCGCCGTCTCCCGGCTGAACGCGTGCTCGGCCTCCACCGCCGTCATGGCCCGGGCGAGCTCCTCCTCGGTCACGAGCTCCTCGGACAGGCGCCCGACCTCCGCGAGGACTGCCGCCTCGATCTCCCGGTAGCGGGCCGTCGACGTCCGGGCGGTGACCGCGACCGTCCCCGCGTCGTGCTGGAGGTAGAAGCTCGCCCCGATCCCGGACACGAGCCCGAGCCGCTCCCGGAGCGACTGGACCAGGCGCGACGCCCGGCCCTGGCCGAGGACGGTCGTCACCAGGTCGAGCGCGTAGACGTCCGGGTCCGGGGGAATCACCGCGGTCCATACGAGCCCGAGGTACGTCTGGTGGAGTGCCTTCGACTCCTGGACCCGGCGGGGCGCGGCCAACGGCGCGGGCGCTCGCCTGGGCCGCTCTGGGAGCGGGCTCGCCCGCCACCCGCCGAACGCCTCGCGCACGGCGTTCAGGCTCTCGGCCGCCGGCATGCTGCCGGCCACCACCACCGTCGTGTTGTTCGGCACGTAGGCCCGGCGATAGTAGTCGACGATCTTCTCGCCCGGGACTCCCCCGATCGACTCGGCGGTGCCGAGGACGGGGCGCCCGTAGGCATGCTCGCCGAAGTGCCCGCAGGCCAGGATCCGCCAGAGGGCGGCGCCCGGCGTGTCCTCGGCGCGGCGGATCTCCTCCAGCACGACGTGGCGCTCACGCTCGACCTCGACCGGGTCGAACACCGCGTGCTGCGCGGCGTCGGCCAGGATGTCCAGCGCCGTGGTGAGGCGCGCCGCCGGCAGCACGACGTGGAAGTACGTCCAGTCCTGGGAGGTCGCGGCGTTCATCTCGCCGCCGAGGCCGGAGATCGTCCGGTCGATCACCCCCGGCCCGCGGGTGGGCGTCCCCTTGAAGAGGAGGTGCTCGATGAAGTGCGAGAGCCCCGCCTCGTCCGGGCCCTCGTCGCGCGCCCCCGCGCGGACCCAGAGTTGCACCGCGGCCACCTCGGCCGCGTCGTGGGGCTGGAGCACCACCGTCAGGCCGTTCGGGAGACGGACCCGCTCGGGCCGGGTCTCCAGACGGCCGTCGGCCTGCGAGGCCGTCATCGCCGCTCCACTTTCCGCTCGTCACGGCGCCCGCCCAGGAAGTGAAGATGGAGGTGATACACGACCTGTCCGCCCTCGGGCCCGCAGTGGAACGCCAGCCGGTAGCCGCGCTCGCCGAGGCCGTGCGTCTCGCCGATCCGCTTCGCGGCCAGGACCAGCCGGCCGACGACCGGCGCGTCCTCCGGGGACAGCGCCATCACGGACTCGACGTGGCGCTTGGGGATGACCAGGAGGTGGACCGGCGCCTTCGGATAGATGTCGCGGAAGGCGAGGATCTCGTCGTCCTCGTACTCGACGGTCGCGGCATTCCGGCCCGCGACGATCTCGCAGAAGACGCAGGCGGCCATGCGCGGCGCGGGCGGGTCAGAAGCGGCGGGCCGCCGAGGCCTGCCGGAGCTCCAGGAACACGCGGGCCAGCTCCGGATCGAACTGGCCGTTCCGGGCGCCCTCGTGAAGGCTCCTGAGCGCTTCCTCCTCGCCGAACGGACCCTTGTACGGACGCTGCGTGCAGAGCGCGTCGTAGACGTCGACGATCGCCATGAGCCGCGCCAGGAGCGGCACCTCCTCCCCGCCGAGCCGGTCCGGATAGCCGTGGCCGTCCCACCGCTCGTGGTGATGCCGGATGATGGGGCGCACGAGGCCGAGCGTCCGCATGGGCACCACGAGGCGGTCGCCCGCGGCCGGATGCTCCTCCATGAGCCGCCGCTCGTCGGAGCTGAGCGGCCCGGCCTTGAGGAGGACGCCGTCGGGCACCGCGATCTTGCCGAGGTCGTGGAGGAACCCGCCCAGGCGCAGCGCCTTCTGCTCCTCCTCGCTGAGCGCGAGACGCTCGCCGAAGGCCATCGCCCAGGCCGCGAGCCTGACGCAGTGCCCGGCGGTGTACGGGTCCCGCGCCTCGATCGTGAGCGCGAGGCTCGTGATCAGGCTCTCGGCCTCCTCCAGCTCCTCGAGCACACGCTTCAGGCGGATGAGCGACCGGAGTCGCGCGTCCAGCTCCCGCGGGTGGACGGGCTTCGTGAAGTAGTCGTCGGCGCCCGCCGCGAGCCCCGCCACCCGCGAGTCCAGCTCGCGCTCGGCGGTCAGGAGGACGACGGGAATCAGGTGCGTCATCGGGTCGCCCTTCAGCTGCCGGCAGAGGTCGATCCCGGTGACCCTCGGCATCCGAACGTCCAGCAGCACGAGGTCCGGCGCCTCCCTGGCGATCTCGGCGAGGGCCTCCTCCGCGGACCCCACGTCGCGCACGCTGTACCCGAGGTGCTCGATGTAGTCCCGCATCGTCTCCCGGACCAGGAGATCGTCGTCGACGATCAGCACCCGGCCGAGGGTCGCAGGACTGCGCGTGGACTGGCTCATCGGTCTTGCTTCTCGCGTGGTCGGCGGCGCCGCAGTGGCTTCAATCCCTGTCCCTGAGCTGGCCCTATCCCTGCGCTGGAAGCGTGAGGGTGACCCACGAGCCGCGGTCCGGCTCACTCTCCATCTTAATCTTGCCACCGAGGGCAATGGCGAGCCGCTCGGCCACCGTCAGCAGGAGGCCCGTGCCCGGCAACGACCGCCCGCCCCGCGGGCCCACCTGGCAGAACGGCCGGAAGATCCGACCCTGCTCCTCCTGCGTGAAGCCGATGCCGTCGTCGGCCACGGTGACGATGACCTCGCGGTCGCGCTGGTAGCACGTCACGCGAATCTCCCCGACCTCCGTGTACTTGACGGCCGAGAGGATCAGGTTCCCGAGGATCTGCTCCACTCGGCGCGAGTCCGTGACGACGGGCGAGACGCCCGGCTTGATGTCCGTCTCGATCCGGTTCCCCTTCGCCGCGGCGCGGGGCTGGAGCGCCCGCACGACTCGCTGGATGAGCGCGGGCACGTCGGTCGACGCCTTGCTGAGCTTGAGCCCGCCCGCCTGGAGCCCGCTCAGCGCCGTGAGCCCCTCGATGAGCTCCAGGATCTCCTGCCCGCGCTCCTGCAGGATCTCCAGCTGGCCTCGCTCTGTGTCGCCGAGCGGCTTCTGGAGCCCCTCGACCAGGAGGCGCGGGAGGTCGAGGAGCGCGGTGAGCGGCGCGCGCAGCTCCTCGCTGACCGTCTTCTGCATCTCCCCGCGGAACCGCGCGGCCTGCTCGCCCGCCGGGTCCGCGCGCACGACCTCCCGCTCGACGATGACCTCCTTGACCTGCGGCGCCTGCGCGGCCTGGATCTTGATGCGCTGCTCCAGCTCCTTCGCCTGCTTCCGCGCCTCCTGCGTCTGGCGGTGAGCCTCGGCCTGATCGGCCGCGGCCTTCTGGAGCGCCTCCATCTGCTGGGCGATCTGGGCTTCCAGCCCCTGCGTGCTGCGCTGCACCGAGTCGAGGGCTTGGGCCCGCTCGATGGCCTGGGCCGTCCGGCGAACGATCGCCTCCAGGCGCGCCACCTCGTCCTGGGGGAACGCGTGCGCCATGCGATAGCCGACCTGGACCACGCCCAGGAGGTCCTCGCCGGCCAGGAGTGGGAGCGCAGCGATGGAGCGGACGCTCCCATCCTTCAGGTACGGCTCCTCGACCCGGTAGTCCGCCTCCACGTCGGGGATGATCATGGACCCCCGCTCGGACATGACGGCGCCCGCTAGTCCCTGGCCGCGGCGGAGCCGGATGCCCTCGACCAGAGTCCCCTGAAAGCCCACGGCAGCCCGGGCCGCGAGCCCGGTCTCGTCCTGCAGGAGCAGAACCCCGACGTCCGCCCCGATGCCCCCGACGACCCGGCGCAGGAGACCGGTGAGGATCGCATCGCCCGACCGGTCGCCCGTCGGGACCCGGCTGGCGGCGTCGTCCAGCTGGCTCACGACCTCGTATTCCCGGAGCTTTCCCCTGAGCCACGTCAGCATCCGGTTGAAGCTGTCGGTCAGCGCGCCCGCCTCGCCGCCGACGGTGACCGGCAGAATGGCCGGCAAGTCCCCCGTCTCGAGCCGCCCCATCGCCTGCCGGAGCCGCCAGAACCCCTCGCCCTGGCGCCCGGCCAGCCGGATCGCGGCGAGGACGCTCAGCGCCGTGAGCGCCAGCGCGGCCCCGCCCACGACGAGGAGGTGGCTCCGCGTCTCGCGGGCGACCTCGGCCGACGGCACCCCCACGACGAGGCTCCAGCCCTGCGGCCGGATCCGGACCGCCCCGGCGATCCGCGACTCCCCGTCCTCGAAGACGGCCTCGCCGGTCCCCGGTTTCGACACGAGCTCGGCGTACCCGGCGAGACCGCTCACGTTCGCCATGAGGAACAGCGCCGGCTGCCGGGCGACGACGACCCCCCGGTCGGTCACGAGCGCCGCCGCGCTTCCCTCGGACAGCTTCGCCTGGGCGAGGAGGTCCTGGACGCGCTTCAGGTCGAGATCCAGCGCGAGGACGCCCCGAAGCTGTCCCTCGCCGGTTCGAACAGGCGCGTAGATCCCGACCAGGATTTCCGGGCCCGCCCGCCAGGGAGCGCCGACGAACGGATCGGTGGACGTCGCGGCACGCTTGAACCACTCCTGGTCACCGACCGCGAGACGCTTGCCCTCGGCCAGAGCCGGCGTCGAAGCCACGGCGACCCCCAGCTCGTCGAGCAGGACGGCGCGGTCCACGTCCGGGAAGGCCTGCTTGAGCCGGCGGGTCTGGGCCTCGCCGGCCGAGGAGCTCGCCCCCAGGAGGCTCGCCGCCCCCGTGAGGGCCTCGATCCGCGCTCCGAAGTGCTTCTCCACATGGGCGCTCAGGAGGCTCGCCTGGGCGAAGGCCTCGCGCTCGACCCGGCCGTGCTCGCGGGCGACCTGTCCCCAGATCAGGTAGGCGATGAGGAGCAGGAACGGGATGCTCGTCGCCAGGGCCGCGCCCACGAAGGCACGCCGCAGCGAACCGGTGGGCCGACCCTCGCGTGACTTGCCCTTCGCCGTCGATGCGGCGGGAGCGGCCATCGTCAGATCCGGGTGCCCCTCGAGAGAGACGACGGCGCCGAACCGTGCGGAATCATGGGGGCTAGCCTAGCATGGAAGCCCGGGGACCCCTGCGTAGCCTGGCGGGCCCCGGGGGCCCCGCCGGCTGCCCCGCCATCCAAGCTGGACGCCCCCGGGAGCCCCCCGGCCTGTAGGTCCCTCGGGCCCGTCCGCCCCGTCCGGGGGCCGAGGCCCGGATCCAGGGTGCTCAGGCTATGACTTGAGGGCCGGTGGCGCGGGGTGACCCCCGTTTACCCCCCGAGATGTTCAGGACCCGGCTCAGCCGGCGAACGGACGGACCGAACCCGGGGTCACGGTGGCCGGACCGGGCCCCGCATGGGGTGGTCCCGCTCCGACTCCCGCTCGTCCTCCCAGCGACGGAGCCGGCGGTGGATGCGCTCCAGGAGTCGACGCTGTTCGAGGAAGACTTGGACCAGCTGGCCGGCCAGGATCAGCGGCGTTCCGGCGATGACGCCGCCCAGGACGGCGACGGCCGCAGCCAGGAGGCGCGGCCAGGGCGGCGGCACCGGAATCCAATCTGGCATGAGCAGGAGCAGGCCAGCGCCCACGGCGCCCATCGCCATGAGGCCGGCGCCGAGACCGACGAGGACCGAGGCCCAGAAGAGCGTGAACCCGTACCGTCCGGCCGATCTCATCGTCATCAGCTCCCAGGGTCCGTCCCCGCTCCGGCGCGATCCGGGCCCGCGCAAGGTTGTTGGGGCTCCCGGGCGGGTTCTCCGAGTAGCATAGGATTCGTGGCGCTCTTCGTCGAGCCGCTGCCCGGCGACCAGTTCACCGTCGAGGGCGGGCGTCCCATCCAGGGCACGCTCCGTCCCGCCGGCAACAAGAACGAGGCCCTCCCCGTCATCGCGGCGTCTCTCCTCGTGTCGGGACCGGTGGTCCTCGACAACCTCCCGCAGATCGGCGACGTGGAGACCCTGCTGGAGGTGGTGCGGGGGCTCGGGGCGCACGTCGCGCGGGTCGGCGATCGGACGGTGCGCGTCGACGCCTCCGGGCTCGCCGGCAGCGCCCCCGACCCGGTCCTGGCCTCGCGCATCCGCGGCTCCTTCCTGCTCGCGGCGCCTCTCCTGGCGCGCCTACGCGAGGCAATCCTTCCCCGCCCCGGCGGGGACCAGATCGGCCGGCGGCGCATCGACACGCACATGCTGGCGCTCCGCCAGCTGGGGGCCGAGATCGAGCCGGGCGACGACGCGTACCGGGTGACGTTGCCCGGGCGGTTCAAGGGCGCCGAGGTCTTCCTCGACGAGGCGAGCGTGACCGCGACGGAGAACGCCGTCATGGCCGCCGTGCTCGCGCACGGGAAGACGCGACTCCTCAACGCGGCCTGCGAGCCCCACGTGCAGGGCCTCTGTCACGCCCTGAACGCGATGGGCGCGAAGATCCAGGGCATCGGGACGAACGGCCTCGAGATCGAGGGCGTGGAGTCACTCGGGCCCGCCACCCATCGGATCGGGCCCGACCACATCGAGATCGGCTCGTTCGTCGCCCTCGCGGCCATGACCGGCGGCGAGCTGCGGGTCCTCGACGTGGTGCCCGAGCACCTGCGCATGATCCGGCTCGTGTTCGCCCGGCTCGGCCTGGAGACGCAGCTCGAGGGCACGGTGCTGGTGGTGCCGGCCGACCAGCGGCTCGCGGTGTCCGACGACCTGGGCGGGGCGATCCCCACGGTCGACGACGCGCCCTGGCCGGGCTTCCCCGCCGACCTCACGCCCACCGCGCTCGTCCTCGCCACGCAGTGCGCGGGCACCGTGCTGATCCACGAGAAGCTCTTCGAGAGCCGGCTGTTCTTCGTGGACCGGCTGATCGACATGGGCGCGCGCGTGGTGCTGTGCGACCCGCACCGCGCGGTGGTGGCGGGGCCGAGCAGGCTCCACGGGGCTACGATGGTGTCGCCCGACATCCGGGCGGGCATGGCGCTCCTGGCCGCCGCGCTCTGCGCGCGCGGCACGTCCCTCATCCGGAACGCGCGCCAGATCGATCGCGGCTACGAGCGGATCGACGAGCGGCTGCGGGCGCTCGGCGCCCGCATCGCGCGCGGCTGAGCGCGCGCCCGAGCCCCCGTCCCGTGCCGTCGGACCCGTTTGCCGTCGACCGCGCGCGCGAGCGCATCGATCGTGGCCGGCGGCCGGGCCACCCCGTCCTCCCCGGGCCGCGCGCCACGCTGAGCCGTCGACGCTTCCTCCGGGGAGCGCTCGCCGGCACCCTCGGCGCGCCGACCCTCGCCGGGTGCGTCACGCCCGCCCGTCCCGAGGTGGCCGGCCGCGACCCCTTCACGCTGGGAGTGGCCGCCGGCGAGCCCGCGCCGGACGGCTTCGTGCTCTGGACCCGGCTCGCCCCCGAGCCGCTCTGGGCGGATCCCGCCGCGCCGGGCGGGCTGACCGGCGGAGACGTCGCGCTCGCCTACGAGATCGCCGGCGACCCCGGGATGCGGACGATCGTCCAGTCCGGCCAGGCGGTGGCGGAGGCCGCCTTCGCCCACACGGTGCACCTCGAGGTGCGCGGCCTCGCGCCCGAGCGGCCGTACTGGTACCGCTTCACCCAGGGGGAGTTCCAGAGCCGCGTCGGACGCGCGTGGACGGCGCCGCCGCCCGGCCAGCCGCTGCGCCAGCTCCGCTTCGGCTTTGTCTCCTGCGCCAACTACGAGCACGGGTACTTCTCGGCGTACCGGCACCTCGCGGACGAGGCGCCGGACCTCGTCCTCTTCCTCGGGGACTACATCTACGAGTACGTCGACCGCGCGCGCCCGACCGTCCGCCGCCACAGCGACGACGTCGAGGCCTCCACCCTGCCGACCTACCGCAACCGCTACGCGCAGTACCGGCTCGACTCCGATCTCCAGCGCCTGCACGCGGAGGTCCCGGCGCTCTTCACGTGGGACGATCACGAGGTGCAGGACGACTACGCCGACCAGTGGTCCCGGAGCTTCGAGGATCCGGAGACCTTCCTGCGGCGGCGGGCCGCCGCCTATCAGGCCTACTACGAGCACATGCCGCTCAGCCCTCGGCGGTCGCGGCCCCGGGGCCCGGCGCTCCGGCTGTACGACCGCTTCGCCTACGGGGATCTCGTGGAGTTCTCGGTGCTCGACGGACGGCAGTACCGCTCCCGCGAGGCCTGCTACGGCCCACCGGACCGCGGGGGCGGCCACTTCGAGACCGACGCGTGGTGCCCGGAGCGGCGGGAGCCGGGCCGGTCGCTCCTCGGCGCCGCGCAGGAGGCCTGGCTCTTCGACGGCCTCGCGCGGTCGCGGGCGCGGTGGAATGTCCTCGCTCAGGACGTGCTGATGGCCCAGCTCCGGCAGCGCGCCATCCTGGGCATCGTGGGCAACTGGACCGACGCCTGGGACGGCTACCCGGCCAGCCGGACGCGGCTCCTCGAGCACGTGGTCGAGAGCCACGTGGCGAACCCCGTCGTGGTCAGCGGGGACCTCCACTCGTTCTGGGTCAACGACCTGAAGCGGGATTTCGACGACCCGCGCTCCGCGACCGTGGCCACCGAGCTCGTCGGCTCGTCCGTCTCGTCGCCGGGCCCATCCTACGGACAGTTCATGCGCTGGATGCCCGACAACCCGCACGTGCGGTACTTCGAGAGCCGGCAGCGAGGATACGTCTCGGTGGAGGTCACGCCCGACCGGATGACCGCGCGCCTGCGCGCCGTGTCGGACGTCCGGAACCCACGGGCGACCGTGTCGACCCTGCGGAGCTACGTCGTCGAGTCCGGGCGGCCGGGCGCCGTCCCGGCCTGACGTAGAGGACGACCTTGCCCGCCCGGGCTTGGAGGAGCGTGCGGCCCTTCCGCTCGTTGTCCGTTTCCGCCGACTCTCGCATGTGGCGAGCCGAGTAGTCGCTGAATCGGCATCGCGGTCAGTGTGGCTCATGGAGCGGGCGAAGAAGACGATGTGCAGGGGCGGATGATTTCGCCCGCCCACGCGAGCACCGATGGCGGGATCGTGAGGTCGAGGGCCTTCGCGGTCTTCAGGTTGATCACGAACTCGTACTCGGCGGATTGCTCAATTGGTAGGTCGCCCGGCCGCGCACCTTCAGGATCTTGTCAACATACGCGGCTGAGCCCCGCACTAGATCCGAGAGACTGGGCGCGTAACTCATGAGACAGCCGACCTTGTCAGCGCGGGGATCAGCCGCGCCTAGCCACGAGAGTTTGGGGAGCCAGAGCCCCACGGCGAAATACTAGCGACAGTAGTGCCACGCCTGGACTCAACCTCGAGGTCACTGCGTCTGTGACGAGATGGTAGGCGCCGTGTGCCGAAAGCATGATGCCGAAGAGGCGTTGAAAACCGGCCCGGCGCTCTCGCGTCACGCCCTGTCTTTGCTTCTTCCACCGGCATCGTCAGGCACTTCGGGCCTCCGGCGGATACTCTGCAAAGCAGCCATGGGCGGCCCGCGCGGTGGCCCGGAACCGCCCATCAGAATGAAGAAACGCCGCCCCGGGAGCGGCGTTCGGAATGGTGGAGGGTAAGGGATTCGAACCCTCGACCTCTGGAGTGCGATTCCAGCGCTCTCCCGGGCTGAGCTAACCCCCCGCGGTCACCTACGATACACGGCGTGCTCGGTCTCGTCCACTGGACCGGAATTGCGGCCGGGATCCGGCGCCGATGACGGAGCGTCACTCCCTGCTGCCCCAGTAGCGGGCGATCGCGTCGAGGATCGGCTCGTGCGGCCATTCATCCTGGAGCACGCGGCGCATGAAGTCGTCGGAGCTGTCCACGGCGTAGGGCGCGGATTCCGGATCCCGCACGGCGATCGCGAGCGGCTTGCCGTAGGTGTGGGACTCCCACGCCGGGAGCATGTTCGCCAAGAGGCCAGCCAGTCGAAGCTGGGCGTACTCGGGCGTCCACCACACCTCCCAGGCGTGACGCAGGTCCTCGGGGCGCACGAACAGCCACGCCCCGTAGGTGACCGTGTATCCGCCCGTGAGTCGAACCGGCACGAGCACTCGCACGAACGACCCGACTTCGCGCACCTGCATCAAGACGTCGTTGCCCCACGTCCGCTCGGCGCGCTCGCCCTCGGGCACCTCGAGCACGGGCTGCGGCAGGCGGAAGCGAAGATGGCGCCGATGCTCGTCCAGCAGCCGGCCACAGGTCGGGCACCGCTGTTCCGTCACGGCTCGTTGCCCCGGTGGAGGCCCGTCCGCAGCACGGGGTAGAGGCTCCACCGCTCGTCGGTCCATGGGCGGAATCCGGCCGTGGGCTCGAGCGGAGTCCCGTGCTCCCACAGCGCCGGGTATCGCGCCCGGCCGTCCGGCGGGAGGATCAGGATCCACTGCGTGTGGTAGCAGAAGCGGGCCTCGGCGTACATCCCGAGCCCGAAGGGCAGCACGGCGACGGCCGCGAGGCGCGCGCGGCGGCCCAGCCGCGGCCAGAGGGCCTGCAGGGCCGCGAGCATCCCGCAGAGCCCGGTCAGGATCAGCCCCGCGGCGAGCTCCACCAGATGGCGGAAGAAGATGGCGCCGCGACCCCGCCGAAGAGGCCACCCAGCGCGCCGCCGAGCGCGATGAGCAGGTAGTAGGACGTGACGTGGGGCCCGCCCGGGCGCCGCCGCGCGATCTCGCCGTGGCACACCATGCAGCAGGCCGTGAGCCCGGCGACGAAGAGGACGGCCCGCCACAGCGCCGGGAGGTCGTTGAGGCCCTTCCTCGTGAGGTACGCGATGCCCACCAGCGCGACGGGCAGGAGGCTCAGCCAGAGGGGCCGCCAGTAGAGCCGCGGCCATTCGAAGCAGAGCACGAAGCTCAGGAGATAGGCCGCGAGCGGGACAACCCAAGACGAGGCAGGTGATCCAGACGGCCGCCGACCCGCCGAACCACGGGAGGAGCCGCTTGGCGACGATGGGCTGGATCCCGAAGAGGAGGAGCGCCCCGAGCCCGATCGCCGACGCGGAGAGAGCGAAGTCGACGCGCTCCCCGTGTGGGCCGCCCACCCGGACCCTTCCGGCGGCCCGGTCAGGGCTTCGACGCGCCGGCGCCTTCCATCCCCCGGAGAAACGGGGCGAAGAGGTCGACGGGAATCGGGAAGAACGTCGTGGTGCTGCGCTCGGAGGCGACCTCGCGCATCGTCTGGAGGAAGCGAAGCTGGACCGCGATGGGCGTCTGGGCCAGGACTATCGCCGCCTGGGCGAGCTTTTCGGCCGCCTGGAACTCGCCCTCCGAGTTAATGACCTTGGCCCGCCGCTCGCGCTCGGCCTCGGCCTGCTTGGACATGGCCCGCTGCATGTCCTGCGGGAGGTCGACGTGCTTGACCTCGACGGCGGTCACCTTCACCCCCCACGGATCGGTGTGCTGGTCGATGATCCGCTGGAGCTGCTGGTTCACCTGGTCGCGCGAGGCGAGAAGGTCGTCCAGCTCCACCTGCCCCAGCACGCTCCGCAGCGTCGTCTGGGAGATCTGCGACGTCGCGTAGAGGTAGTCCTCCACCTGCACGACCGCCTGGCGCGGGTCGATCACGCGGAAGAAGATCACCGCGTTGACCTTGATCGAGACGTTGTCTCGTGTGATGACGTCCTGCGGGGCCACGTCCATGGCGACCGTCCGCAGGCTGACCTTGACCATCTTGTCGACGAAGGGGATCAGCAGGATGACGCCCGGCCGCTGCCCCTTGCTGGGAACGAGGCGCCCCAGCCGGAAGATGACGGCCCGCTCGTACTCGCGCAGGATCTTGACCGACGACGCCAGGATGAACAGCGCGAGAATGAGGGCCGGCACGACGTAGACGGCGGTTTCCATGGGTCCTCCTGGCAGCGTCAGGCGGGCTGGCCCGACGCGCGCTCCACCCGTAGCCTGAGCCCTTCGACGGCGACGACGCGAACCCGCTCGCCGGCCGGGATGCCCGGCGCGTCCGCCACCGCCGTCCAGAGCTCGCCGTGGACCATCACCTGCCCCTCCGGGTCGATCGGCGTCTTCGCCACCCCGGTCTCGTGGAGCAGCCCCGCCGCGCCGGTGGTCGGCCGCTGCATCTGGGCCCGGACGCCCGCGGAGACGGCGAAGACGAAAATCCCCGCCGTCACGGCCACCACCGGGACGATCACCGTCCAGGAGACGCGCAGCGGGAGCTCCGGCGTGTTGACCAGCATCATCGAGCCGAGGAGGATCGCGATGATCCCGCCGATGGTCAGGACGCCGTGGCTCACGACCTTGATCTCGGCGATCAGGAGCACGATCCCGAAGAGGATGAGCAGCAGGCCCGCCCAGTTGATCGGCAGGCTCTGGAAGGCGAAGAACGCCAGGATGAGCGAGATGCCGCCGATGACGCCCGGAAGGATGACGCCCGGATTCGCCAGCTCGAAGAACAGTCCCAGCATCCCGAGCATGAGCAGGATGTAGGCGATGTTCGGGTCGGTGATGAGCGCGAGGAACCGGTCGCGCCAGCCGACCGCGAACGGCGTCACGGACGCCCCCCGCGTGTGGAGCACGACCATCCCGCGCACCGTCTTGACCTGTCGGCCGTCGAGCTTCGCCAGAAGGTCGGGCAGATCGGTCGCCACGAGGTCGATGATCCCGAGCTTCAGC
>DATBGA010000019.1:0-1711 GCA_036558225.1 Candidatus Methylomirabilota bacterium
GGCCTGTGGCCGGGCGGCCGGGACCGGCTCAGGGGTGCTCGACGTCGCGGTGGTCGATCTTCACGGGCAGGCCGCGCTTGCGGAAGTAGTCGGCAAGCTCCTCGGAGACGACGACGGACCGGTGCCGGCCCCCCGTGCAGCCGACGGCGATGGTCAGGTAGGCCTTCCCCTCCGCGATGTACCCGGGGACCGTGACGTCGAGGAGCATCCGGAGGCGCCGCATGAACTCCGCATACGCCTTCTGTCCCGTCACGTAGGCCTTCACCTTCGGATCGGTGCCCGGCCGGGGCCGGAGCGCCTCGATCCAGTGCGGGTTCGGAAGGAAGCGCACGTCGAGCACCATGTCGGCGTCCCGGGGCAGCCCATGCTTGAACCCGAACGACACCAGGGAGACCTGCAGCGCCTGCTCGCGGGGCGACCGGCCGAAGGCCTCCCAGACCCGGTCTCGGAGCTCGTGCGGCGACATCCCGGACGTGTCGATGATCAGGTCCGCGTCGCCCTTGAGCGACTCCATCATCAGACGCTCCTTGCGGATGCCCTCGATCACCCGGTCGCCCGGCGCCAAGGGGTGCCGGCGGCGGGTTGCCTCGAACCGACGCACCAGGTCCTCGTCGCTCGCCTCCAGGAAGACGATCCGGCACGGGATCGATAGGTCGCGCAGCTCCTCCAGGGCGCGCGACAGCTCGGCGAAGAACACGCCGCCGCGGACGTCCACGACGATGGCCACGCGGCTGGGGCCGCCCGCGGCGGTCGCGAGCTCGGCCATCTTGCCGATGAGCGCCGGCGGCAGGTTGTCGACGACGAAGTAGCCGAGGTCCTCGAAGCTCTTCGCGGCCTCCGACCGGCCGGCCCCCGACAGCCCGGTGATGATCGTGACCTCGGGGACGTCCGCCGGCTCGGCGCGCGGGGGCTTGCCGCGCCTGGCCGTGGTCGCCACCGCGCTCACCCGGCCTTCCGCGCGGCCGCAGCCGCGCCGTGCAGGTGGTCGTGGATGGTGCGCGCCAGCGCCGGCCCCACGCCGGGCACGGCGCGGAGCTCGTCGACGTCGGCGGTGCGCAGCCGCGCCAGCGAGCCGAAGCGCTTCAACAGCGCCTTCTTCCGGCTGGCTCCCACGCCGGGGATGTCGTCCAGGGGCGAACGGAGCGCCCGCCGGGCGCGCTTCTCCCGGTGATAGGTGATCGCGAACCGGTGCGCCTCGTCGCGGATGTGCTGGAGCACGAAGAGCGCCTCCGACCCACGGGGGATGTCCAGGGGCTCGGGCTGTCCCGGCATGAAGACCTCCTCCAGCCGCTTCGCCAGCCCGACGACCGGGATGTCGAGGCCGCGGTCCGCCAGCACCTTCTCGGCGACGCCCAGCTGCCCGCGGCCGCCGTCCACGACGACGAGCGAGGGCGGATACGCGAATCGACGCCGCTTCTGCGGCTTCTCGGCAGCCTCGGCAGGCTGCGGCCCGGCCGGCGCCGGGCCGGCCTGGGGAGCGACGGCTTCCTGCCCCCCGGGCCGGGATCCCAAGTAGGCGAACCGCCGGCGGAGCATTTCTTCCATGGAAGCGAAATCGTCCTGCCCGGGCACCCCCTTGATCTCGAACCTCCGGTAGTCTGTCCGTTTCGGGAGGCCGTCCTCGAAGACGACCATGGAACCGACCTTGTCGGTCGGGCCCAGGTTGGAGATGTCGAACGCCTCGATTCGCAGCGGGGCCACCGGCAGCCCC
>DATBGA010000020.1:0-20311 GCA_036558225.1 Candidatus Methylomirabilota bacterium
ACCTGACCGTGCGGCCCCTGCCCTCGACGGGACCGGAGCGCCGGGCCGAGATCCGCGGGCGGGCGAAACTCAACAGCCTCCTGGACGGCCAGGAGGCTGTTTGCGCTGAAGTGGTTGCGGGGGCTGGATTTGAACCAGCGACCTTTGGGTTATGAGCCCAACGAGCTACCGGACTGCTCCACCCCGCGATGCCGAGACAAACCTTACGGCAGGCCCGAGGCGCTGTCAAGCCGAGCGCGGGTCGGGGCGCCGGCCGCGAGATGCCGGCCCGCCCGGGGACGGGCCCCCGCCGTCTACGGCCGCGCGTCGAGGGCCCCCGGCGCCTGGGTCAGCCTGAGCTCCGAGCGGACCCGCAGGATCTCGATCGCGGCGAGCGTCTCGGAATCCCCGGCGACCCTCGGGGCCAGCGAGTCGATCATGCGGAGGCTCAGCGCGACGACCTCCATGTCGCCGAGCCACGCGAACCGCTGGGCGACCTGCGCCACGCCCCGGAGGGAGCCCTGCTGGCGCGCCTGGAAGAGCGCCTGGACGTACAGGCTCCGCGCGCCGGCCTCCGGGAGGTCGTGGATCCTCGGGACCGCTCCGATGCGGAGCGACGCGTCGCCCACCGCGATGAGCCCGTCCGAGCGCCGCTCCGCGCGGGCCGCTCGAATCGCGTCGTGCCACCCGCGCACCGCGGCCGCGACGTCGCCGCGCCCGAGGGCGTCGTCGACCGCGGCGAGGGCCGATGCCGTGCGTCCCGCCTCCCGGTCGCTCGACCATGACGGCGTGGCCAGGCCCAGCACGGTGAGCACGATGATCGCCACCGCCCGACAGATCCCTCGTCCACGCTCCCGTCCCGTCACGCGCATCGCTCGCCCTCCCTGATCGGGGCCTTCGGCTCCCGCCCGGATGGAGGGCAAGTGATGCGCCATTCGGTGCGTCATATGTCGCGCGGGGTTAGCTCGAGTCGTCTGACCGGCGGGCCGGTGGTGGTGGTGAGAAGGAGCACGCGGGCATCCGATGGGCCGACCGCCGCGAGGCTCCCGGCGGCCCCCAAGCGCGGCCGAGCCCGGATCAGGCGAGGGGGCCCGACTCCGCCGCTTCGGCCAGCTGGCGCGCCCGCTCCTCGTAGACCGGGGCGCCGAGCCCGGCGAGATGCGCGTGCGCCTCCCGCGCGAGCTGCGCGCCGGCGGCGGCGTCGCGCCGGGCCAGCGCGCCGGCCGCCAGGTCGAGCTCGGTCCGGGCGGCCTCGAAGCGCGCTCCGATCTCGAGGAAGGCCGCGAGACCGGCACGAAGCTCCCTCTCGGCCTCCTCGGCGTTCCCGTGGAGCCGCGCCATCCGGCCCAGCACGCGGCAGGCCCAGCCGACCGCGTACCCGAAGCCGACCGCCCCGGCGATCTCGCGGCCGCGCTCCGCCAGCTCGCGCGCCCGGGCGGCGTTCCCCGCCACGAGGCAGGCCTCGCCGAGGACCGCGGTGAACCAACCGAGCATCGGCCGGTGCTGGAAGCGGGTCCAGCGCTCCACCGCGTCCTCGAGCAGCGGGATCGCCTGATGCGAGTCCCCCAGCTCGAGGTACGCCCCGCCGAGGAAGCTGAGGGCGTCGGTCGTGTTCACCGGATCGGGCGAGTGCTCGAGGCTGCGCCGGCACGCCTCGACGCCGACCTCCCCGCGGCCGCGGGCCGCTTCCAGCCAGCCGATCGTCCAAGCGGCGTAGGCCTGGAGCCGCGGGTCGGCGGTGGCCTCGCCGACACGCTGGGCCTCGCGCGCGGCGGCGAGCCCGCGCTCGAACTCGCCCACGAAGCCGTGGTTGAACGCCACGCCCCAGTGGGCGGCGCCGAGCCACCAGTGCGCGTCGGTCCGCTCGAGGAGCGCGACCGCGCGCCGCCCGTGCTCGACCCCCTCCGCGAAGCGTCCGGCCCAGAAGCCGCCGCGGGACAGGAGGTAGTGCGCCTGGCCGAGGATGACCGGCGCGTGCGCGCGCTCGGCCGCGACGATCGCCTGACGGGCGTCCTCGTCGGCCCCGACGTGGTCGCCCAGGTGGCTCCGCATGTAGCCGAGCCAGAAGTGCCAGGCCGCGGCCTGGGCGGGATCGGCCCGTCGGAGCGCCTGCTCGCGGCGCTGGAGCAAGAGCTCGAGCGCCTCCGGGAACTGGCCGAGGAAGTAGAGCGAGTGGGCGAGGCGGAGGTGGAGCGCGGTCAGCTGCGCCTCGCGCTCCTCCGCCGGCAGACGCTCCGCCTGGCCGAGGGCTTCCCGCAGCACGCCGGCGGCCTCCACGTGCGCATACGTCCGCGCCGCCCGCTCCGCCACGCGCACGAGGTAGGCCACGGCCTTCGGGGCCCGCTCCGCCCGCACGAAGTGGTGCGCGAGCCGGTCCGCGACCTCCTCGAGGCGCCCGGCGTACTGATGCTCGAGGGCCTCCCCCGCCGCCGCGTGGAGCTCCCGCCGGCGGCTCGGCAGGAGGCTCTCGTACGCCACGTCGCGCGTGAGCGCGTGCTTGAAGGAGTAAACGGGCTCCTCGAGGCCGCCGTGCCCGTGGAGGAACTCGAGCCGCGTGAGCTCGCGCAGCTGGGGCTCGAGCGGGCCCGGGCCGGTCCAGATCGCCCGCAGGAGATCGAGCGGCACCTCCCGGCCCAGCACCGCGGCCGTCTGGAGCGCCCACTTCGCCTCCTCCGACAGGCGGCTGATCCGTGCCAGGAGGACGTCCTGGACCGTGGCGGGTACGGCCGGCGTGGCGGAGTCTCCCGTCCGCTCGGCCACCACCAGCACGAGCTCCTCCAGGAAGAACGGGTTGCCCTCGGCGCGCGCGAGGATCGCCTCGGCCAGCTGGTCGGGGACGGTCTCAGCCGGCACCACCGAGCGGACGAGGGCCAGGCTGTCCCGCGGCGCGAGCGGCTGGAGCGCGATCTGCGTGGCGTACGACTTGTCGATCCACGGCGGCCGGTAGCCGGGCCGGTAGGTGAAGAGCAGGAGCACGGGGGCGCCGGGCACCGCCTCGACGAGCGACGCCAGGTACTCCTCGGAGGCCCGGTCGACCCAGTGGAGGTTCTCGACGACGAGCGCCAGCGGCTGGCGGCGGCTGGCCCGGAGCGTCAGCTGGCGCAGCGTCTCGAAGGTGCGCGCCTGCACGGCCTCGGGGCTCAGGGCGTCGAGGCGGCCCGCGTCGGTCTTGACGCCCAGGAGGTGGAGGAGGTACGCCGTCCCGTCGCCCGGCTCGAGCCCGAGCCCGGAGAGCCGCTCGCGCACCTTCCGGGCCAGCGTCTCGGGCGAGTCGCCGTCGAGGAGCCCGCAGGCGGACCGCACGATGTCGAGGAGCGGCAGGTACGGGATCGCCGTCCCGTACGAGAGGCAGTGCGCCTCGAGGCAGATCCCCTCGGGCCCGAGGGCCTGCCGGAACTCCGTCACGAGCCGCGTCTTGCCGATGCCGGCTTCGCCGACGATGCCCACCACCTGGCCGTGACCGCGCTCGGCCGCGGCGAACTGGCTCTGGACCAGCTCCAGCTCGCGGCCGCGGCCGACGAAGCGGGCCAGCCGCCGGCGCGGCTCGAGCGCGGAGGGCTCGAGCCCGACGAGGCGATACGTGCGCCCCGGCAGGGCGGGCCCCGCCTCACCCGGAAGGAGATCGAAGCGCGGCTCCAGGAACGGCACCGCGGCCTCGCTCACCACGATGCTGTTGGGCTCGGCCCGGGCCAGGAGCGCGCCGAGCAAGGCCCAGCTCTCCTGCTTGCTCTCGAGCGCCATCTCCGCCGTCCCGCTCGCCTGGCCGACCACGACCTCGCCCACGTGGATCGCGAGGCGGATGTCGACCGCCTCGCCTTCCGTGCGGGCGCGCTGCGCCGCCCTCAGGATCGCCATCGCCGCGTGCGCGGCGCGCCGCGGCGCGTCCTCGACGGGCTCGAGCCCGAACGCCGCGACGATCCCCGTCGCCGCCAGCTCCTCGAGACGCCCGCCGAACGCCGTGATCTTCCCCACCAGGAGGTCGAGCCCGGCGTAGCGGTCGGGCACCGGCGTGGGCGTCTGACCCATCACGAGGGCGGCGCGCAGGAGCGTCACCCGGCGCTGCTCCCAGCGCACGGTGGGGATCCCGCGCAGCTCCGCCGGCGCGGGCGCGGGAGCCGGCGTCACGCTTCGCACCGCCTCGATGAGAAGCGGCGGGTGCGCCGGACCCGTCTCCACCGGGGCGGCCGCCGGCCGATCGGCGGGCGGCCGGGCCGCCGCCGGCCGGGGCTGGCCCGGGCGCAGCCCGTGCTTCTCGATCCGGTAGCGGATCGCGTTCCGGGAGATCCCGAGACGGCGCGCGGCCAGGGAGACGTTCCAGCCCGTCTGATCGAGAGCCGCGAGCAGCTGCTCGACGTCGTCCCCGTCCGCCGGCGCCGCCCCCGCCGGGCCCGGCGGCTCCGCGTCGCGGGGCCGGCGGCCGTCGGGCAGCGCCAGCCCGAGCCGGTCGGCCCCCACGATCGCCTCCTCGCCGAGCAGCGCGACCCGCTCCATGACGTTCTCGAGCTCGCGCACGTTACCCGGCCAGGAGTACTGGAGCAGCACCCGGCGCGCGTCGGTGCCAAGCCGCTTCTGGCCGAGGCCGTACTCCGCGCACGCGCGCGCGAGGAACCGCTCGGCGAGGAGGACGACGTCCTCCCCGCGGATCCGGAGAGCCGGCAGCCGGAACGTCAGGACGGACAGCCGGTGGTAGAGCGCTTCCTGGAACCGTCCCGCCTGTCGGGCGGCCGCGAGGTCCTCGCTGGTGGCGGCGATGATCCAGACGTCGAGCGGGATGCTCCGCGTTGCGCCGAGGCGGCGGACCTCGCGGTCCTCGATGGCCTTCAGGAGCTTTCCCTGGATGCCCTCCGGTAGGAGGCCGATCTCGTCGAGGAAGAGCGTGCCGTGCTGCGCCGCCTCGAGGAGCCCCGACTTCGGCTGGCGCGCGTCAGTGAACGCGCCCCGCTCGTAGCCGAACATCTCCGACTCGAGCAGGGTCTCGGGAATCGCGGCACAGTTGATGGCGATGAACGGCCCGCCGGCGCGGGGGCCGCCCCGGTGAAGGAGCCGAGCCAGGAGCCCCTTGCCGGTCCCCGTCTCGCCCTCGATGAGCACCGGGGGCAGCCGGCCGACGCCCAGGGAGGCGAGGAGTCGCCGCACCTCCTCGCACAGGGCCACGATCGCGGGGCTGTCGCCGACCAGCTCGCCCATCGGGGTCGTGCTCATGGCCCGTGCGCCTCGTCCGCCGCGAGCATGATACTCCGCCGGGGTGGCGCGGCGCCCGGCGTCAGCGGCCGAGCCGGCCGCCGACCACGCGATCGAGCCAGCTCCGGCCGCCCGACGCCCGCGTCACCCGGTCGGTCTTGCTCGGCTGGTAGCGCCCGTCCCGGGCGGTCCGCCAGAGGACCCGCCACGCCGCGCGCGTGGCGAGGAGCCAGTAGGTCTGGCAGCGGAACGTGGCGAGCAGCCACTCGCCCCAGCTCGTCCAGCCGAGCCGGATGGGCCGGGGCAGGTACGGCTCCATGGCCTGCACCTCCCGCTGCGTCACCACCCCCCCGACCCAGACGGTGAGCCCGAGGGACAGCGTGGGCACCGCCACCGCGACGAGGAAGAGGAGCGGCGCCTCCCGCCGGTACGCGTAGGCGAAGTGCCAGCCGAGGTACCCCATGGCCGGGTACACGAACGCGGCGACCGGCCACTCCAGGACTTTGTTGACGAGGTGGCGCACGAGCTGGGCGAGGTTGAAGGCCGTGGGCGCGGCGCGCCACGTCGCCCACAGGTAGCCGACGTCATCGAGCACGCCCTGGTACCAGCGCGCGTTCTGCCGGATGATCTTCTCCTTCGTCTCCGGTAGGTCCGTCAGCTCGATCATCGGCATCGGGCGGATCAGGATTCCCCGGGCGCCGAGCATGTAGCCGAGGGTCGAGTCCTCCGTCGCCCCGCCCGTCGGGAACCGCCCGAGACCCTGGAGCACGTCGAGCCGGACGAACTGGTGGTGCCCGAGACAGATCTGGGAGCGCCTGAGGCACAGCTCGAGCGCCGTCCGCGCCCACCGGCCCGCCCGTCCCCGGAGTCGCGCCGTGATCCTGTCGATGGCTCGGATCCGCCGAACCTCGTTGACCAGGCGCGCCAGCGACACCCGCGTGAAGATGGACGACTGCTGGATGGCGCAGATCCGGCCGCGGATCCCGAGGGTGTCCCAGTTCGCGACCGAGAGCGTCACGCCCTGGTAGGCGAGCGCCCCGCGCCCCGCGAGCTCCTCGCCGGCGATCCAGCGGAGCGTGTCCGGATCCGGCACCGAGTCGGCGTCGAAGACGCCGACGAACACGCGCGACGGGTCGGCGGCGTCCGCCTCCAGGATCCGGGCGAGCGCCTCGGGCCGGAGCGCCCAGTTGAGCTGCTCGGCCTTCTTCCCCGGCCCCGGCAGGACGAGGTGCGCGAGCCGCTTGGCGTCGTAGGGCGGCAGGTCCCCCAGGAACTGCTGGCAGAGCGTCCCCGTGCTCTCCGGCATGGCGGGGTGGGGCTCGGCGTCCTCGCCCGCCTTCGTGACGACGACGCAGCGCGCCCGCTCGCCGGGGTACCGGAGCGCGAGGAGCCCGCGCAGCGCCGCCGCGATCGCCGGCTCCTGGTACGCGGCGACGAGCGTCAGGAACACGGGCGCCCCGGCCCGCGCCCGGAGGCTCTCCTCCGACGGGAGCGCGTCGCGGCGCGCGTAGCCGGCCCGGACGAACCGGATGGTCGTCCGCATCCCGGCCCAGTCGATCGCGAGCTTCCAGGCGGCGCGAAGGTTGAAAAGCAGGGTGGCGAGGAAGAGCCAGCCCGTGTACGGCTCGAGCCACGTCCAGCGCATCCGTCCCCTCGAGGCGGCGCCGCCGCGGCTACGGCGACCGGGGCGGAGACGACGGGCCGGCCGGCGCCGGCTCGCCGGGCCGGGCGCTGCGCGGGAAGCGCAGCACGCGCTCGCCGGGCCGGACCAGGCCGAGCTCCTCGCGCGCAATCCGCTCGATGACCGCGGGGTCCTCCTGGAGCTCGGAGATCTGCCGCGAGAGGCGCTCGTTCTCGGCCTCGAGCGTCCGCACCTCGCGGATCAGCGTGTCGACCTCGCCCCGGAGGCGCCGGAGGGCGAGCACCCCGTTGTCGCCGAAGACCGCCATCACGGCGAGGACGAGGAGCGCCCCGACCACGATCCACCCGGGACGCGTCAACCGCGTCATCCGCCCATTCCCTCGTGGCGTTCGGACGGGCGGTGGCTCATCAGGGCCGTCCCGTGAGGATCGTCGTGCCCGGCCAGCGCGCGGCGTCCCCCAGCCACTCCTCGATCCGGAGCAGCTGGTTGTACTTGGCCACGCGGTCGCTGCGCGAGAGCGAGCCGGTCTTGATCTGGCCCGCGCTCACGGCGACGGCCAGGTCCGCGATGAAGGTGTCCTCGGTCTCCCCGGAGCGGTGGGAGACGACCACGCCGTAGCCCGCCGACTTCGCCAGCTCGACGGCCTCGAGCGTCTCCGTCAGCGTCCCGATCTGGTTGACCTTGATCAGGATCGCGTTGGCGGCCCCGCGCCGAATGCCCTCCGCGAGCCGCTCCGTGCGCGTCACGAAGAGGTCGTCGCCGACGAGCTGGAGCCGGCCGCCGAGGCGCTCGGTCAGCGTCGTCCACCCGTCCCAGTCGTCCTCGCGGAGGCCGTCCTCGATCGACACCAGGGGGAACCGGTCGGCGAGCCGCTCGTAGAAGGCGATGAGCTCGTCGGTGGACCAGGTCACGCCCTCGCCCGGCGCCCGGTAGCTGCCCTCGCGCCAGAGCTCGGTCGCGGCGACGTCGAGGGCCAGCCACACGTCCTCGCCCGGGCGGTAGCCGGCCGCCTCGACGGCGCGGACGAGCACGCCGAGCGCGGCCTCGGTCCCCGGCAGGTCGGGCGCGAACCCACCCTCGTCCCCGACGCCGGTCGCGTGCTTCTGCTCGTGCAGGAGCCGCTTGAGCGCGTGGAAGATCTCCGCCCCCGCCCGGAGCGCCTCCGAGAACGACGGCAGCCCGGCGGGCACGAGCATGAACTCCTGGACGTCGAGCCGGTTGTCGGCGTGCGCGCCGCCGTTGATCACGTTCATCAGCGGAACGGGCAGCGTCCGCGCGTTTGGGCCGCCGAGATAGCGGAAGAGCGGCAGCCCGAGGTCGTCCGCGGCGGCGCGGGCGCAGGCCAGGGACACGCCGAGGATCGCATTGGCGCCCAGCGTCTCCTTCTGGGGCGTGCCGTCGAGCTGGCAGAGCGTGCGGTCGATCAGCGCCTGCTCGGTCGCGTCCATGCCCTTGACCTCGGGGGCGATCACGCGCTCCACGTTGCGCGCGGCCTGGAGCACGCCCTTGCCGCCGAAGCGCCGCCGGTCGTCGTCGCGGAGCTCGAGGGCCTCGGCGCTCCCCGTCGAGGCGCCCGACGGCACGGCCGCGCGCCCCTCGGCGCCGCTGTCGAGGTGCACCTCCACCTCGAGCGTCGGGTTCCCGCGGGAGTCGAGGATCTCGCGGGCGTGGACGTCGACGATCTCGGCCATCTAGTCGTCGTGGGCCACAGGCCGGAGCCCGTCAAAGAAGGCGGCCTCGCATCGATCCACGGCCATCGGCCGGTGGCCCCCCGCCCCGCCACGACACTGTCCGATCGGTCGGCGGCGACAACACGGTCTCATCGCGGGTCAGGCCTTCCGGTTCAGGATGAAATCCGCCAGGGCGCGCAGCGGCTCGGCGGCCGGGCCGAGGGGCTCGAGGGCCGCGTGCGCCTGCCGCGTGAGCGCCGCGGCCCGCGCCTTGGACGCCTCGAGCCCGTGAAGCCCCGGATAGGTGGCCTTCTGCTGCCGCTGGTCCTTCCCGGCCGTCTTGCCGAGCGTCTCGAGCGAGCCCTCCACGTCGAGGATGTCGTCGACGATCTGGAAGCTGAGGCCGATCCGGTCGCCGTACCGGGTGAGCGCCGCCAGCGCCGGCTCGGGGGCGCCGGCCAGGAACGCGCCCGACCGGAGCGCGCTCCGGATGAGCGCCGCGGTCTTCCGCGTGTGGATGTAGTCGAGGGTCTCGGCGGAAACGGTCTTGCCCTCGGACTGGATGTCGACGACCTGACCGCCCACCATCCCGTCGGTGCCCGCGGCGCCGGTGATCTCGGCGAGCACACGCGGGAACACCTCGGGCGCCGCCTTGCCCAGGCCGAAGTTGACGGCGACGAGGGCGAGCGCCTGGGTGAGCAGCGCGTCCCCGGCCAGGACGGCGATCGCCTCGCCGAAGACCTTGTGGTTGGTGAGGCGCCCGCGGCGGTAGTCGTCGTCGTCCATGGCGGGCAGGTCGTCGTGGATCAGGGAGTAGGTGTGGATCAGCTCGAAGCAGCAGGCGGTGGGCATGACGTCGTCCATCTGGCCACCTACCGCCTCGGCGCCCGCGATCACCAGGATCGGGCGGAGGCGCTTGCCGCCCGCGAAGACGCTGTACCGCATCGCCTCGTGGATGACCGGCGGGGGCGCGGTTACCGGGGGCAGGTACCGCTCGAGCGCGTCGTCCACGGCGCGCCGGCGCTCGGCGAAGTACCGCTCGAGATCGAAACCCCGCGAACTCTGACGACCTGCGTCGCCTCCCCCTCCCCCCTCAGGGTGGGAGGGAGTCGGCGGGTGGGGGGGCACTCGGATGTCGCTCACCCCTGCCCCTCCTCCCAGCGGAAGGGCTCGGTGCGCGGGCCCCCCTCGTCCTGCAGCAGGATCTCGATCCGCCGCTCCGCCTCCTCCAGGCGCCGGGTGCAGAGACGCAGGAGCCCGGTTCCCTCCTCGAAGACGCGGAGCGAGTCGTCCAGCGACAGGTTGCCCGCCTCGAGCGCGTGGACAATCTCCTCGAGGCGCGCCATCGCCGCCTCGAACTTCGGGCCGTCCGCGCGCGGCGCGCCCGGCTCATGCGTGGCGGGCATTGCTCTCTCCCGGCCCGGAGCCCGCCGGCAGCGCGGGACGCACCAGGTCCTCGACGCGGCAGCCCAGGCTTCCCTCGTGGAGCCGCACGTTGACGCGCTCGCCGACCCGCGCGCGGTCCGCGCGCGTCAGCACCTCGCCGGACGGCAGGAGCGCGATGGCGAAGCCGCGCGCCAGGCACGCCAGCGGGCTCAGGCCGTCGAGCCGCGCGGCCAGCGCCTCCACCGCGCGCCGCCGGCGCAGGGTGTCCCCCCGCAGCGCGCGCGTCATCCGTCCCCCGAGCTGGACGGCGAGCTCGCGCCGGTGGCGGACCGGCGCGCGAAGGAGTCCCGGCCGGAGGGCCCGCGCGGCCCGCTCGAGGCGCTCGCGGGCGCGCGCGTCGTGGCGGGTCATCGCGCGGCCGAGGCGCGTCCCGAGGTCGTCCACGCGACGCGCCCAGTCCCGGAGCGGCCGGCCCGGGTCCGTCAGAACACGCCGGCGGCGGAAGTCGGCGAGCCGGTCGGCGTACCGTCCGGTGCGCCGGCCGATGGCCTGCCCGAGGCGCGCGTCGAGCGCGGCCAGCTGGCGGACCAGCTCCGCCTTCTCGCGCACGACCAGCTCGGCGGCGGCGGACGGCGTCGGGGCTCTGAGGTCGGCGACGAAGTCGGCGATCGTGACGTCGGTCTCGTGCCCGACCGCCGAGATCACCGGGATCTTCGACGCCGCGATCGCCCGGGCGACCGCCTCCTCGTTGAACGCCCACAGGTCCTCGAGCGACCCGCCGCCGCGGGCCACCACGATCACGTCGAGGTCCCCCAGCCGGTTGAGCGTCTGGAGCGCCTCGGCGATCTCGGCGGCCGCCGTGTCGCCCTGGACGCGGACGGGGCACACGAGGACCTGGAGTCCCGCGAAGCGGCGGGTCACGACCCGGAGGAAGTCCCGGACGGCCGCGCCCGTCGGCGACGTGACGAGGCCGACGCGGCGCGGGAGCGCGGGCAGGGCGCGCTTCCGGGCGGGGTCGAAGATCCCCTCGGCGGCGAGGCGGGCCTTCAGCTGCTCGAAGGCGAGCTGGAGCGCCCCCAGGCCCTTCGGCTCCAGGACCTCGCACACGAGCTGGTACTCGCCTCGCACCGCGTAGACGTCGAGACGGCCGAAGGCGAGAACGTGGAGCCCGTCGGCCGGCTCGAACCGCATCCGCCGCGTCCGGCTCCGGAAGAGGACCGCCCGGACCTGGGCCTCCTCGTCCTTCAGCGTGAAGTAGACGTGCCCCGAGGTGTGCACCCGGAGGTTCGAGATCTCCCCCTCGACCCACAGCCCGCCGAAGCGCCCCTCGAGCGTGTCCTTGACCGCGCGGGTCAGCTCCGAGACCGTGAGGACGCGGCGCCCGGCGTCCGGCATCGGCAGGGGCAGGACGGCCATCGGTCAGTCCACCCGGGCCAAAGGCCGAAGGCCGTCGAACAGATCGGCGCCGCTCTGTTGGAGTGCCTGCGGCCTGTGGCCCCAGATCCCCCCATCGCACTGATCACCCGCGCGGCGTCGAGAACATCGCTTCATGGCCACTCAGACTCCCGCCTGCCCGCGCGCGGCGTCGAGCGTGTTCCGCATCAGCATCGCGATCGTCATCGGCCCCACCCCGCCGGGCACCGGCGTGATCGCGCGGACCCGCGGGCTGACGGTGGCGAAGTCCACGTCGCCCGCGAGCTTCCCATCGGGGAGCCGGTTCACGCCGACGTCCACGACCACGGCGTCGGCCCGGACCATCTCCCCCGTCACCACTGCCGGGCGGCCGGCCGCCACGGCGAGGATCTCGGCGCGCTGCGTGTGGGCGGCGAGGTCGCGCGTGCGCGTGTGACACATCGTGACCGTCGCGTGCCGGCCGAGGAGGAGCTGGGCCAGCGGCTTCCCCACGATGCGGGAGCGCCCGATCACCACGGCCTCCGCGCCCTTCAGATCGACGCCGTAGTGGTCGAGGATCTCGATCACCCCCGCCGGCGTGCACGGGACCACGCCCGGCGTTCCCGCGAGCAGGCGGCCCAGGTTCTCGGGATGGAAGCCGTCGACGTCCTTCACCGGGTCGACGGCGGCGATCACCCGGTCCTCGTCGATACCGGCGGGCAGGGGCAGCTGGACCAGGATGCCGTGGACGGAGCGGTCGTCGTTGAGCTCCCGGATCAGGGCCAGGAGATCGACCTCGGCGAGCCCCTGCGGGTAGAGATGGTCGCGGGCCGCGATGCCGACGGCCTGGCACGCGCGCCGCTTGCCGCCGACGTACACCTTGGACGCCGGGTCCTCGCCCACCAGCACGACCGCCAGGGTGGGCGCCACGCCCCGCGCCCGCAGCGCCGCGACGCCCTCGGCGACGGCCGCCTGGACCTTCGCGGCCACGACCTTGCCGTCGAGGATCTGCGCCACGGCGGGAGCCCGGGTCAGGCGGGAAGGTCCCGCTGGACGCGCTCGATTGCGAGGGCGCGTCCCGACTCCGGGTCGATCCGGATCACCGCCCCCTGGAACCGGGCCCGGCCCCGCGCCGGCTCGAACCGGTTCGGCATCCCGGTCCGGAACCGCTGGATCGCCAGCTCGGGCTCGACGCCGATCACCGAGTCGATGGGCCCGGTCAGGCCGAGATCGGTGAGGTACGCCGTCCCCTGCGTCAGGATGCGCTCGTCGGCCGTCTGGACGTGGGAGTGGGTCCCGACCACGGCCGAGACGCGCCCGTCGAGGTACCAGCCCATCGCCTGCTTCTCGGAGGTCGCCTCGGCGTGCATGTCGACCACGATCACCGGGGTCTCGCCCCGGAGCCGCAGGAGCTCCTCGTCGGCCTTCACGAACGGGCAGTCGATCGAGGCCATGAAGGTGCGGCCCTGGAGGTTCAGCACTCCCACCTGGTGGGCTCCCGCCTTCACCACGACCGAGCCCACGCCGGGCGTCCCCGCCGGGTAGTTGGCGGGGCGGAGCAGGAGGTTCTCCTTGACGATGTAGCCGAAGATCTCCTTCCGGTCCCAGATGTGGTTCCCGCTGGTCATCACGTCCACGCCGGCCTCGAGGAAGCCCCGTGCCAGCGCGGGCGTGACGCCGAACCCCGCGGCGGCGTTCTCGACGTTGGCCACCACGAGGTCCACCTGGAGCTCGCTCTTGACCCGCGGGAGGAGCGTCACGAGGGCCCGGCGACCGGGCTCGCCGAAGATGTCTCCGATGCACAGGACCGTCAGCGTCTTCGCGGACATAGCCCCTTCAGTGTACCCGAGGAGCCGGCCGAATACCGATCAGCGTGCGAACTCGGTCGCGCGGTGCTCCCGGATCACGGTCACCTTGATGTGACCGGGGTACTGCATCTCGGCCTCGATCCGCTTGGCGATGTCCTTGGCGAGCTGGTAGGTGTCGAGGTCCGAGATCTGATCCGACTTGGTGATGATCCGGAGCTCGCGGCCCGCCTGGATGGCGTAGGCGGCGTCCACGCCCTTGAACGAGCGCGCGATCTCCTCCATGGCTTTGACCCGCTTCACGTAGCTCTCGAGCACGTCGCGCCGCGCCCCCGGCCGCGCCGCCGACACGCCGTCGGCGGCCTCGACCAGCACCGCCTCCACCGTCTCCGGCTCCTCCTGGTCGTGGCCCGACAGGATCGTGTTCAGCACCGCCCGCGGCTCGCTGTACTTCGACAGGAGCTCCACCGACAGGTCGACGTGGCTCCCCTCCTGCTCGTGCGTCAAGGCCTTGCCGATGTCGTGGAGGAGGCCGCAGCGCTTGGCCAGCTTCACGTCGGCCCCGACCTCGGCCGCCATCATGCCGGCCAGCCATGCGACCTCCTTCGAGTGCTGGAGGCAGTTCTGGCCGTAGGAGGTGCGGTACCGGAGCCGCCCGACCATCCGGACCAGCTCCGCATGGAGGCCGTGCACGCCGACCTCGAAGCATGCGCGCTCGCCCTCCTCCTTGAGGTGCTGCTCGATCTCCTTCTTGACCTTGTCGACGACCTCCTCGATCCGGGCCGGGTGGATCCGGCCGTCGGCGATGAGGCGCTGGAGGGCGATCTTGGCGATCTCTCGCCGGAGCGGGTCGTAGCCGGAGATGATCACCGCTTCCGGCGTGTCGTCCACGATGAGGTCCACGCCGGTGGCCAGCTCGAGCGCGCGGATGTTCCGGCCCTCGCGGCCGATGATGCGGCCCTTCATGTCGTCCGACGGCAGGTCCACGATGGAGACGGCGGTCTCCACCGTGTAGTCCGGGGCGAGCCGCTGGATGGTCGTCGCGAGCACCTCGCGCGCCTTGCGCTCGGCGCCCTCCTTCGCCTCCTCCTCCAGCCGCATCGCGACGAGGATCGCCTCGCGCCGGGCCTCCGCCTCCATCTGAACGAGGAGCCGCTGCTTGGCCTCCTCGGCCGTGAGCCCTGCAATCCGCTCGAGCTGTCGGCGCTGCTCATCGACCAGCGCCTGCTGCCGGGTCTCGAACTCCTTCAGCGCCTGCTCGCGGGTGCGCAGGCCCTCCTCGCGCGCGTGGTAGTCGCGGTCCCGGCGGTCGAACTGGTCGAGCCGCCGCGCGACCTGCTCCTCCTTCTGGCTCAGCCGGCGCTCGAGCCCCTGGACCTCCTTCTGGCGCTCGCGGATCTCCTGCTCGAACTCGGCCCGCGCCCGGAAGACGACCTCCTTGGCCTCGATGGCGGCGTCCTTCAGGCGGGTCTCCGCGTTTCGCTCGGCCTCCTCGAGGACGCGCCGCCCGTGTTGCGCAACGTCTCCCAGGCGATGCGCCGTGCTCCGCCGCTCCCGGAGCACGCCCACGAGCGCTCCGAGCGGCAGCAGGATCACGGCGGCGACGATCAGGGCGAAGAGCGTGGTGGTCTCCAGGATCGTCACCCCCTCAGGCGCCGGCCGACCGCCGGGGGTCGGGCGGACGCGGGGCAAACCTCTCAATCTTGATAAGGCTCACGTAAATCCGCTCAAACATTAGGCTGTTTTCACCTGTGGTGTCAAGGCTTGGCGGGCGGCCGATCGGCCCGTCAGAATGGCGCGATCGGATCTGTCCTGATGCGTAACGACGGTCGTGGAGACGCCACTGGCGAGCCGCCATCCCGCCGGCTCCCTGGAGCGCGAGGCGGGGTCGCCGGCGCGGCCGGTGGGCCGAAACACGACGGGCGGGACGCTCGCGCCCCGCCCATCCGGAAAGTTCCCCGCCTCTGCCGTGTGCTTGGCTGGTTCGAACCTGGCTCTACCAGGTGGGAGCCCAATGCGCGGCTTTAGGCTTCCCCTCTCGCGAGGGGCATGCTCACCGCTCGCGCGGGAGGACTCCCGTTCACGATACTAGGCTCGCAACCGTCGCCTCACATCACGCACAGCGCAGGGAAGTTGTCGCCCGGCGCTCATTAGGCCCCCGGCGCTCGGCCCCGTCAAGTCCCGGCGCGGCCGTCCAGGACCGCGCCCAGACGCTCCGTCAGCCGATCCACCCGCGCGAGCCACTGAGCGTCCGTCCCGCGCGCGCTCTGCGTCTCGCGGCACCGGTACAGCTCGTCCACGACGTGGAGGCCGGCCAGGAGCGACAGCCGCAACGGGTCGAACACCCGGGCCTGGTCCCGCACGGTCTGGATCCGCCCGTTCAGGTACTCGGCCAGCTCGTGGATGTACTCGGGCGTCCCCCGCCCGCGCACGGACAGCCGCTGACCCAAGATCTCGACGTCCGCCCGGCCTTCCGTCATGCGCCGCCTCCTCTACAGTCCTTCGATCCGGGCGAGGTCCTTCAGGATGCTCTCCACCTGACCCAGCAGGTGACGGCGCTCCTCGAGCAGGCGCCGCTGCTCCGCCTCGAGGCGTCCGATCGCCTCAAGTCGCCGGCGAAGCCCCTCCGCCTCGGCCGTCAGATCGGCCACCCGGGCGTCGAGGGTCCGTCGCTCCGTGGAGAGCCGGGTGTTCTCCGCGCGGAGGGTGCCGATCAGCTCGATCGCGCGCTGGACGTGCTGCTCGAGGAGGGCGAGCCGCGCCTGGACGTCGTCGCTCACCGGGAGCTCCTCGCGGCGCCCGCGTCTGTCAGACGGCCTTCGGCCTGTGGGCTCCCGGTAGGCCCCTTGCTGGGCGGGCGCTGACGGCCTGCCGCCCGCCGGGTCATTCCGCACTTCCCCCGCCGGAGCCGTCCGCGCCGCGCACCTCGGCGCCGAGCTCGGTCCGCAGCCGCTCGACGACCTCGGCATGGGCCCGGTTCACCTCGGCGTCGGTGAGTGTCCGGTCGTCGGCCTGGTAGAGGAGCGCATAGGCGAGGCTCTTCCGGCCCGCTCCGACCTGCGCGCCCTCGTAGACGTCGAAGAGGGTCACCCGCCTGAGCCAGGGCGGCCGAACGGCCTCGATCGCTTGGCTCACTCCGGCCGCCGGCACATCGACCGGCACGACGACCGCCAGGTCCCGCTGGATCCCCGGATGCCGGGCGAGGGGCCGGTACTGGACCGCGCGGCCGGGCAGGGCCTCGAGCGCGTCCAGCGACACCTCGGCGACGAAGACCGGCGCGGGCAGATCGAAGGCCTTCTGGACGTCGGGGTGGAGCTCGCCCAGGACTCCCACCGGCGCCCCCTGGACGACGACGGTGGCCGCGCGGCCCTCCTCGAGGTACGGCGCCGTCGCGGGCTCGGCGCTGACCTCGCCCCGGCCCAGCGCCTCGACGAGCTCCTCGACGGCACCCTTGGCGTCGAAGACGTCGACCCGCGCGCGGGGCGCGTACCACGCGCGCGGCTGGCGCAGTCCCGTGAGCACGATCCCGACCCGCGTGTCCTCCTCGGGCAAGACCCCGGGCCCGCGCCCCTCGAACACGCGCCCGATCTCGAAGAGCCGCACGTCCGGCGTCTGGCGGCGCACGTTGGTCGCCAGCGCCTCCAGGAGGCCGAAGATCAGGGTCGGACGCATGACGGAGCGGTCCGCCGCCAGCGGGTTCCGGAGCTGGACGACGCGAGGGTCGTCCGGCGCGAGCTCGAGGTAGCGAAGGTGGGCCGGGTCGGTCAGCGACAGCGTGACGGCTTCCTGGCAGCCGGCCCCGGTGAGGCTCCGCCGCACGGTGTTCCGCGCGACCAGGTGGGGCGGCCGGCGCGTGAGGGCCAGCGCGCCGGACGGCAGCGTCGACGGGATCCTCTCGTAGCCCCAGACGCGCGCGATCTCCTCCACCAAGTCATCCTCGATGGCGACGTCCCGCCGGAAGGACGGCACCACGACCTCGAAGCCGCCGTCGCGCTCCGTTGCGGGGAACCCCAGGCCCCGCAGGATGTCGGCGACGACCGCCGGGGGCGGGCACGCCCCAACCACCCGCCGGATGCGCTCGAGGCGGAGCGGCACCGCCAGCGGCCGGCGAGGCGCGGGATACGCATCGAGCACGCCGGCGGCGACCCGGCCTCCGCCCAGCTCGGCGATCAGCCGCGCCGCACGGTCCAGGGCGTCCCTGAGCCCCTCGATGTCCGCGCCCCGCTCAAAGCGGTAGGACGCCTCGGTGGAGAGCCCCAGGGCCTTCGCGGTGCGGCGGATCGATCCGGGCGCGAAGTAGGCGCTCTCCAGCAGCACCGTGCGCGTCGAGCTCCCGACCTCGGAGTTCGCGCCGCCCATGACGCCGGCCACCGCCACCGCGCGCGCCGCGTCGGCGATGACGAGCATCTGATCGCCGAGCGCCCGGCTCTGCCCGTCCAGGGTCACCACGGTCTCCCCGGGGCGGGCCCGGCGGACCACGACGTGGCGGTCCGTGAGGCGATCGCCGTCGAATGCGTGGAGCGGGTGTCCCAGCTCCCAGAGCACGTAGTTCGTCACGTCGACGACGTTGTTGATCGGGCGGAGCCCGGCCGCGCGGAGGCGCTGGGCGAGCCAGGCGGGGGACGGGCCGACCGTCGCGTCCGTGATGAGCCGCGCCGCGTAGCGCGGACAGAGGTCCGGCTCCTCGATGGTGATCCGCCAGCCCGCCGTCGTCACGGTCGAGTCCTGGCGGACCGAGCAGTCCGGGGGCCGGAGGCGGCCGCCGGTCACGGCCGCCACTTCGCGGGCGACGCCGACGATGGCCAGGCAGTCGGGCCGATTCGGCGTCGCCTCCACCTCGAGGATCGCGTCGTCGAGGCCCAGATGGCTCACCAGGCCGGCTCCCACGGGGGCGTCCGCCCCGAGGAGCAGGATGCCGCTCGCGTCCTCCCCGACGCCCAGCTCCGCCTCCGAGCAGAGCATTCCCTCGGACGCGACGCCGCGGATGGTGGCGACCGCGACCTGCCGGCTGCCGGGAAGCGCAGCGCCCGGGGGGGCGAAGGCCGCGCGAACCCCTGCCCGAACGTTCGGCGCGCCGCACACCACGCGGTAGCGCTCGGCCCCCGTCGACACCTCGCAGACCCGGAGCGTCCCGCCCGCCGGGTGCGGAGCCACGTCGAGCACCTCGGCCACGACCAGGCCGCCGAGCTCCGAGGCCGCCTCGGCGACGAGGCCCGTCTCGATGCCGGCCATCGTCAGCCGCTCGGCGGCGTCGCGCGGGCCGACCGTCGTGTCGACGAACTCCCGGAGCCAGCGGTACGGAATCCTCACCGGAGCCGCCCGCTAGAACTGGGACAGGAAGCGGAGGTCATTCTCGAAGAACAGGCGGATGTCGTCGATACCGTAGCGGAGCATGGCCACGCGCTCGATGCCCATGCCGAAGGCCCAGCCGGTCACTTCCTCCGTGTCGTAGCCCATGTTCCGAAGGATGCGCGGGTGGACCATGCCCGCGCCCAGGATCTCGAGCCAGCCCGATCCCTTGCAGACCCGGCAGCCGGCGCCCTTGCAGAGGACGCACAGGACGTCCACCTCCGCCGAGGGCTCGGTGAACGGGAAGAACGACGGCCGGAAGCGGATGCGGCTGTCCGCGCCGAACAGCTCCCGCGCGAACAACTCGAGCGTCCCCTTGAGATCGGCCATCGAGATGCCGCGGTCGACCGCCAGCCCTTCGACCTGGTGGAACACGGGCGAGTGGGTGATGTCCGCGTCCCGCCGGTACACGCGGCCCGGACAGATGATGCGTACCGGCGGCTTCTGCCGCTCCATGGTCCGGATCTGGACGGGGGAGGTCTGGGTCCTCAAGAGGATCTCCCCGCCCACGTAGAAGGTGTCCTGCATGTCGCGCGCGGGATGGTCCTTCGGGATGTTGAGAGCCTCGAAGTTGTAGTAGTCGAGTTCGACCTCGGGCCCCTCGGCGACCGCGAAGCCCATGCCCGTGAACACGTCCACGATCTCGTCGTGCACCTGCGTGAGGGGATGCAGCAGCCCGGGCACCAGGCGCCGGCCCGGAAGGGTCAGATCAGGCCGGTCCGCGGCGAGGCGCGCCCGCCGCTCGGCCCGCTCGACGACGACCTGCCGGGCCTCGAGCGCGGCCTCGATCCCCGTCTTCGCCTCGTTGGCCTCGCGCCCCACGACAGGCCGCTCGGCCGGCGGCAGGCCCGGCAGCGCGCGGAGGAGCTGGGTCAGGGTCCCGCGCTTGCCGAGATACCTGACCCGGACCTCGTCCAGATCGCGGCGGGTGGCGGCCCGCTCGATCTCCTCGCGGGCACCCTCGACGATCGCGCGGACACGCTGGTCGACCATGGCGGAACTCGTCCGGTCATTCTACCGGAAGACGATGCGTCGCAGAACCCCGGCGCTCGGGCGGGCGGATCGCCGAGCGCGGCGTCACGGCGTCCGGCCGGCCGCGGCGGAGCGCGGCGATCGGAGCATGAGCCGGACCGCGTGGCGGCCGTGCGTCTCGGCCAGGATCTCCACGCGACCGCCCGCAGCAACGGACCGAGGTCCGGGTCATTGCGATCCCCGAAGGCGCGCGCCGCGAGCGACGCGGCGCCGGCGCGGGTGGCGCGGTCGCGCGTCCTTATCGGGGCGCAGCCGGCGGGCGCGCGCGCTCGGTCCGCACCCCGGCCACGAGGTCGCCCATGCCCTCCAGGACCTGGAGAGCGTCGGGACCGATCTCGAGGGCGAGGAGCGGGACGCTCGCGTACTGGCGGACGAGACGGTAGGACGTCCCCGCCAGCCGCGCGAGCGCCGCCTGACGGGCCGTCGCGATCGCCTGCTCGCGGGCCGGGCCCGCGCTCGGGACCGGGTCCGGGAGCCGGAGCTCGACCAGCACGCGGGCCGGGCCCTTGACGACGGCGGCGCGGACCTCGGGATCGATCACCGGCGTGTCGCGGGAGGCCGCCCGGGCGACCCGCCCTCGCAAGGACGCGAGGAGCAGGGCGGCCCCGCCGACGAGGACGCGGCGGCGGCTCAGCACTCTGCCGATGGCCGCCGCCCGGTCATGGCGCGGTCGCGCTCGCCGTCACCACGGTGTTGTCCGTGAACGTCACGGTCAGCTTCAGCGTCGTCCCCGGCTTGAACTTCGAGGTCCCCCAGTCGGAGGCGAAGACCGCGAAGCTTCCCCCCACCGCCACCGGGAAGCTCACCGTCCCGTTCGCCGCGTTCAGGAGCGCCGCGTCCAGGTCCGCCGCCGCCCCCAGCGCCCACATCCCGTT
>DATBGA010000021.1:0-2743 GCA_036558225.1 Candidatus Methylomirabilota bacterium
GAGCGCGTAGGCGAGCTCCGCCTCGGTGAAGACGCGGCGGAGGAACCGATCCTGCCAGCGCTCCATCAGGCGCCGGATCCGCGCGATTTCCACGACGTCGATGCCGATCCCGACGACCAACCAGTCTCCTCTCCCGGCCGCCTTGCGCCCGGTGCGCCTCAGCCGAGGCCGGCGCGGATCCTGTCGAGGACCGCGCGCACCGTGGTCGGCGACGCCTCGACGGCATGCCAGCGGCCGCCCCGGAGCGCCTCGGCCGCGACGGTCACCGTGACGCGCGTGACTCCGGCGGCCACCGCCTCCACGTGGACCGTGACCCGCTCCGCGATCCGCTCGGCGCCCGCCTCGTCCGGCAGCGGGGCGCGCTCCACGCGGGCGGTCTCGATCACGCCGTCGGAGGCGCGAGCGAGCGCAGGTCCCCCGAGCGCGCGGACCGCCCCTTCCCAGACCCGCGCGTACGGCAGGTCGATCACGAGCAGCCGCGGGGCCGCCGCCTGGGCCGCCGCCGCCGCGGGCAGAAGCCCGACCACCGCCGCAAGCATCGCGACCCCGGCGCGGAGGTGCCGTTCCACCCGGCCCCTCACTTCCGCACCGGGTACACGAACGTCAGGGCGTTCTTGCCACCGGGCCGCCGCTGCGCGAGCCGCTTGGTCTCCGCGCTGACGTGGGTGCCGGGGGCGAGATGGTAGAGGTCCCGCAGGACGCCGGCCACGAGGGGCGTGATGTCCCCGTTGCCCCCATCTGGGTCCATGAGCCCGCCATCCGAAGTGTGGCCGAGGAAGCCGATGGCGTGCGCGCTCTCGTGCGTCACGGTGCGCTGGCACTGAGGACCCCGGTAGATGGACTGGCTGACCTGGACGTCCGCCGACGTGAGCTCGCCCTCGTCGGTGAACTCGAGAAAGGTCACACCGCAGATGTCCGAGCCGCTCCGGAACGAGAATCTGACGTTGGCGGCCGCCGCGGTACCGACGAAGGCGAAGATGACGGCGCCGTCCGTCGCCGCGGTCCAGACGAGCACCTCGTCGGCCCGGGCCACGCCGCTGCCGAGGAAGACCCGGACCGGCAGACTGGGCCACCGGACGGTTCGCCCGCCGTTCTGCTGGGCGTTGAACTCGAACAGCGGCGCGTTCTTCGTCGAGCTGGTGCTGTCGTTGTGGCATCCCAGGAGCCACAGGGCGCTCAGGGCGACCACTCCCGCTCTCCAGCCGAGCCATCGGGTCACGCTCCGATCTCCTCCTGGATGGCAGCGGCGATCTCGCGGGCCGCCGCCTCGATTGTCGTGTGATCGTCCCCTTCCACCATCACGCGGGCGAGGGACTCGGTTCCCGAGTAGCGCACGAGGAACCGGGCGCGTCCGTCGGCCCTCCCCTCCCATCGAGCCTGGGCCGCCGCCACCCCCCGCAGCTCGGCGAGGGCCGGCTTGGCCCGGACGCGGACGTTCACCAGCACCTGGGGGCACTTCTGGACCTGGGCTGCCAGGGCCGAGAGCGGCTGGCCCGCCTCGCGCACCGCCCGCAGGAGCTGGAGGGCGGTGAGGAGCCCGTCGCCGGTCCGGGCGTGGTCGAGGAAGATCACGTGGCCCGACTGCTCACCTCCCAGATTCGCGCCGAGGCGCCGCATCTCGTCCAGCACGTAGCGGTCACCGACGGCGGTACGGGCCATCCCGACCCCGAGGGCGGCGAGGGCCCGCTCGAGCCCGAGGTTGGCCATCACCGTAGAGACCACGACGCCGCCGCGGAGCTCCCCGCGCGCGAGGAGCGCCCCGGCACAGACCGCCAGGACGTGGTCGCCGTCCCGCACGGCGCCGGCCTCGTCGACGACGATGAGGCGGTCGCCGTCGCCGTCGAAGCCGAGGCCCAGCGCCCCGGGCGTCGCGCGGACCCGCGCCTGGAGGGCCTCCGGGTGGAGTGCCCCCACGTCGCGGTTGATGTTCGTCCCGCTCGGCCGCGCCCCGATGAGCGCCACCTCCGCGCCGAGGGAGCGAAAGAGGCGCGGCGCCACGCGGTAGGTGGCGCCGTGTGCGCAGTCGAGCACGAGCCGGAGCCCCGCCAGGTCGAAGCCCGCCGGCAGGCTCGCCCGGAGCCCCTCGACGTAGCGGCGCTCGGCGCCCGGGACCTCGCGGGCGCGCCCGATCCGGGCGCCGGTGGGCCTCGGCCCGTCCGGGCCGGTCTGGAGGCGCGCCTCGATCTCGTCCTCCCAGGCGTCCGGCAGCTTGTCGCCTTGCGCCGAGAAGAGCTTGATCCCGTTGTCCTCGAACGGGTTGTGGGAGGCCGACAGCACCGCACCGCCCGCCAGCTCGAGGATCGGAATCAGGAAGGCGATGGCCGGCGTCGGCAGCACGCCCAGCTGGAGCGCGTCGACCCCCGCCGAGAGAATGCCGGCGACGAGCGCCTGCTCGAGGAGGGGCCCCGACACACGGGTGTCCCGGCCGATGAGGATGGCGGGCCGGCGCCGGGGCTCCGCGGCGCGCTCGGCGAGGTACGTCGCCGTGACGCGGCCCAGGCGGCACGTCTCCTCCGGGGTCAGCGGCGACGCGTTCGCCACCCCCCGGACGCCGTCGGTCCCGAAGAGCCGCCCCATGGCTACGGCCGCGCCTCCAGGAGCGCGCGCACCTCGCTGGGCGTGACCCGCACGACCCGAACTCCCACGGGCGCCGACACGTTGTCGGTGTCGATACGCGCGACGAAACGACCGGGACGGGCGCTCTTGAGGCTCACCTCCGCCCGGAAGTCCGCCTCGTGGAGGC
>DATBGA010000022.1:0-42291 GCA_036558225.1 Candidatus Methylomirabilota bacterium
CGCTTGCCGGTCGTGCGCTTCGAGTAGAAGGTGTCGAAGTACTCGTTGTGGGGGTCGGGGTAGTCCATGAACCAGCGGATCCAGACCAGCTGGAGGTCCTGCTTCCAGAGCCGCTCCCGGAAGACGCGCTGCTCCAGCACCTCGAGCTCGGTCTTCATGTTGAGGTTCTCGAGCAGGATGGCCTGGACCGCCTCGGCCATGGGCTGGGACTGGAGCGCTTCCTGCCGCATCGAGAGGACGATCTTCGGCCAATTCTTCCCGCCCTCGTATGGCGTGCCCTTGAGCGCCGCCATCGCGAGCTTCGGGTCGAACCGCTGGAGGTCGCGGATCTTCTTGTCCTCGACGTAGCCGGGGAACCCCGGCGGGATCATGCAGTGGGCGGGGAGCGCGAAGCCCTGGGCGACCTTGGCGACGGCCTCGCGGTCCACCGCGTGCCCCAGCGCCTTCCGGACCTGCAGGTTGTCGAAGGGGGGCTTCGTGACCTGGGGCGTGAGGTACCACGTACCCGGGTACGGATAGCGGAACACCTCGCTCGAGGTCTTGGGATTGTCACGGAACCGCTTGAGGTCGGCGGCCTGGAGGATCGTGAGGTCGATCTCGTTGTTCTCGTAGGGCAGGACGCCGGCCGCGAACGGGATGATCGGGATGATCACCTTCTCAAGGGTAATCTCCTTCGCGCCGAAGAAGTGGGGGTTCTTCTTGAGGACCAGCTGCTTGCCGTGATCCCACGACTCCAGGATGAACGGCCCGTTGGAGACGATGTTCCCCGGCTCGGTCCACTTGTCGCCGTGCTTCTCGATCGACGCCTTGTGTCCGGGGAACGCCGCCAGGTAGGCGGCCAGCACCGGGAAGTAGCCGCGAGGCCCCTCGAGCGTGACCTCGAGCGTCCAGTCGTCCTTGGCCCGGACCCCGACCTGGGCGGCGTCGGTGATCTGCCCCTTGTTGAACGCCTCCCCGTTCTTGACGTCGTAAAGGAATGCGGCGTAGGGCGCCTTCGTGGCCGGATCCAGCTGGCGCTTCCAGGAGTACTCGAAGTCGCGGGCGGTGCAGGGGCCGTTGTCGGACCACCGCGCGTCCTTCCGGATCGTGAAGGTCCAGACCGACCCGTCGGCGTTCGACGCGACCTTGCTCGCGACGTAGGGGACCGCCTGGAAGTCGGCGGTGAACTTCATGAGCCCGGCCCAGAGCGAGGGGATCCCGTTGCAGTACAGGTCCTTATTGAAGTCGTGGCTCGAGGGGTCCACCTGCGAGAAGGCGAAGCCGCCGCCGCCGTACCGGAAGACCTGCTCCTTGGCCAGCTTCTCGCCGGGCGCGAGCTTGAGGGCGGAGGACGCCGGGCGAACGTTGAAGCCGGCGGTCCCCATGACCGCCAGCCCGGCCGCGATCCGGAGGAATTGGCGGCGCTCGACACCCACGGCGCGCAGGCGCTCGGCCAGGAGGTCGAGCTCTCGGTCGGAGATCGGTGGCGTCATCAGGGGCCTCCTTTGTGAGGGCCGGAAAGTCAAAGTCGGGGTCAGACCCCGGGTTCTACTTCAGCCTCGGGTCCAGAGCATCCCGGACGCCGTCGCCCAGGAACGTGAACGACAGCATGGTGACGCCGATGGCGATGGACGGGAAGACGCAGAGGTGCCAGTAGGTCCGGAGATACTGCTGGCCCTCGCCGACCATCTGCCCCCACGACGGCGTGGGGGGATTGATGCCCACGCCGATGAACGACAGCGCCGCCTCGGTGAAGATCGCCTGGGGGATCCCGAACGTGACAGCCACGACGATCGGGGTGAGCGCGCTCGGGAGAACGTGCCGGAGCAGGAGCCGCCCGAACCCCGCCCCCAGCGCGCGGGCCCCCTCGACGAACTCCTTCTCCCTGATGGCCAGCACCTGGGCGCGCGTCTGCCGGGCGATGCCGACCCAGCCCGTGAGCCCGATGGCGATGAAGATGTTCAGCAGCCCCGCGCCCAGCATCGACATGACCAGGATCACGAAGAGCAGGTTGGGAAACGCGTACATCACGTCCACCAGGCGCATCAGCACGAGGTCGGCGCGGCCGCCCAGGTAGCCGGACAGGGCGCCGAGCGGCACCCCGATCAGGACGACGATGACCTGGGCGCCCAGGCCGACCAGCATCGACACGCGGGCCCCATAGATGATGCGGGAGAGGAGGTCGCGCCCCACCTGATCGGTGCCGAGCGGGTAGTCGCGCGAGGGCGCCTCGTTCAGGCGGCCGAAGTTCGTCTTGGTGTAGGGCAAGGGCGCGAGGACGTCCGCCAGGAGAGCGACGAGGCAGAGGAGGAGGACGACGATCCCGCCGGCCACCGCCAGCCGGTTGCGCAGGAGGCGCCGGAACGCGTCCCGCCAGAGGCTCGACGACTCGGCCCGCGCCAGTCCCGCGCCCACCGCCGAAGCCGGGAGGACCTCGGCCCGGACGCTAGCGGTACCGGATGCGGGGGTCGAGAGCGCCATAGGCGAGGTCGACGACCAGGTTCATCGTCGCGAGGAACACGCCGTACACGAGGACGACCGCCATGATCATCGGGTAGTCGCGGCCGGTCATCGAGAGCACGAAGAACTGGCCCATCCCCGGCACCCGGAAGATGGCCTCCACGAAGAACGAGCCGGTGCCGATGGCGGCGAAGAGCGGGCCGAGGAGCGTGACGATCGGGATCAGGGCGTTCTTCAGGGCGTGCTTGAAGATCACGGGGGGCTCGGCGAGCCCCTTCGAGCGCGCGGTGAGCGTGTAGTCCGACCTGATCACCTCGAGCATGCTCGCCCGCGTGTACCGCGCGATCAGCCCCATGGGGGCCAGCGCCAGCGTGACGGTCGGCAGCACCCAGTCGCGCGGTGAGTCCCACCCTCCGGTCGGGAAGATCGGGAGCATGAAGGAGAAGAGCACGATCGCGAAGACGGCCAAGACGAAGTTGGGGACGGCAACACCGAACGTCGCGAAGCTGACCGAGATATAGTCCCACGCCCGGTTTTGGTGGATCGCGGCCAGGATGCCCAGCACCAGCCCGCCGAAGACGGCCAGGACGAACGCCATCGTTCCGAGCCAGAGGGAGACCGGGAATGTCGCGGTGATGATCTCCCGGACCGTGCGGGTCTTATAGACGAAAGACTGGCCGAAGTCGCCGCGGACGGCCTTGCCGACGAAGACGAGGAACTGCTGGTAGAGCGGCTTGTCGAGCCCGTAGGCGCGGGCCAGGTTCCGCTGGGCGTCGGGAGGCAGAGGATTGGCGCCTTCCGCCACGGGGTCGAGCGGGCTTCCTGGCGTCGCATGCATCACCAGGAAGGTCACGAGCGCCATGGCCAGGAGCGTCGGGGCCAGCCACAGGACGCGAGACGCCGCGTATAAGAGCACCCGAATCCCCCAGGGGTGGCCACCACTATTGTGCGAGGGCGGGGGGCGAGTCAAGGGGCGGCGGGGCGCGCCAGCGGGCGGACGGCGACGGCCGGCCTTGTCGGGGCGCCCCGCGGCGTGATACCCGTGTCGCCCGGGAGGTGACGGTGAAGGTCACGCTGCTCGGAACCGGCTGTCCGCCGCCAAACCCGGCGCGTCACGGCCCGGCGACGCTCGTTCGCCACGGCGACGAGGCGCTGCTCGTCGACGCGGGGTCCGGCGTGGCCGCGCAGCTGCTCCGCGCGGGCGTCCGGCCGAGCCAGGTGCCCCGCGTCCTCCTCACCCACCTCCACTCCGATCACGTGATCGACCTGGGCCACCTGGTGCTGACGCGCTGGATCGTCGGGGAGAACGCGCCGCTCGAGGTGCTCGGCCCGCCGGGCACCCGCGACCACGTGGACCGCCTGCTCGCGCTCTGGGCGTGGGACATCTCGGTGCGGCGGGCGCACATGCACGAGCGCGAGCCGCCGCGGGTGTCCGTCACCGAGATCGACGAGGGACTCGTGCTCGAGCGGGCCGGCCTCCGGGTCACGGCCTTCCTCGTCGAGCACGAGCCCGTCAAGCCGGCGTTCGGGTTTCGCTTCGACGGGGGGGATCGGCACGTCGTCATCTCGGGGGACACGCGGCCCTGCGAGAACCTGATCCGTCACGCCCGGGACGCGGACGTCCTCGTCCACGAGTGCACCGACATGACGCATGCCGCGTGGAGCCCCGGGTGCGGCTGGCCGACGCGCGAGGCGAAGGTCCGGGACCTGCAGGCCTATCACACGGGACCGGACGAGATCGGCGAGGTCGCGGCCGCGGCGCGGGCGCGCCACCTGGTCCTCACCCACCTGATGCCGGGCTCCGAGACCGCCGACCTGACCGCTCGCGCCGGCCGGCGCTTCGCGGGACGGATCACGGTCGGCGAGGACCTGGCCGAGCTGTAACCACGCGCTCCGCGGCACGCGCCGCGGAGCGCGTCGTCAGGGGATCACGGGCCACTTCGACTCGACGGCCAGCCCCGCGCGCGCGATCTGCTGGCGCGCCAGGGCCTCGGCCCGCTCGAACACGACCCGCTCGTTCAGGGTGGTGAGGTGCCCCTCGTCGAGCACGACCCGGCCGTCGATCAGCACCGTCCGGACGCTGGCGCCGGTCGCGGCGTACACGAGGTTGTTGACCGGGTTGAGGAGCGGCCGCCACTCGGGCGTGTCGAGGTCATAGAGGACGAGGTCCGCGCGCTTCCCGGCCTCGATCGAGCCGATGGTCCCGTCGAGCCCGAGCGCCTCCGCTCCCCGGATCGTCGCCATCTCCAGCGCCCGCTCGGGCGGCATGACGGCGACGTCGAGCCGCGCGTCCTTGTAGAGCGTCGCGACGAGGTACATCAGGCGCAGCATGTCGAAGTGGTTGGAGCCGTTCCCGCTGTCGCCGCCGAGCGAGACGCACACGCCCGCGTCGAGCATCTCGACGAAGCGGCCATGCGCGGCCAGGCCCTTCGTGTGTTTCAGTCCCGCCGTCGGGCAGTGGGAGACCTTGACGCCCCGCCGCGCCAGGAGGGCGATGTCCTCGTCGTTCACGTACACCATGTGGGCGAGCTTCGTCCGAGGGGTCAGGACGCCCAGCGCGTCCAGGTCGGCCAGGCGCACGCGGTCGCTCGTGCGCCGCGTGGGGTGCGAGGCGAAGTGCATCATGCCCCAGCCCACTCCGTGGCGCTCGGCCAGGGCCCGCGCGCCCTGCATGAGGGCCGGCGAGCACGTGCCGAAGCCCAGAAGCAGGGGCCACGCCGCGATCCGGCCGCCGGCCCGGCCGTGCACGGCCTCGAGCATCGCCGCGTTCAGCCGGAGGGCGTCGTCAGTCGTCTGCTGCATCGGGCCCGGTCCCGTCGCGAGGTCCCAGGACCAGCGGCCGAGCACGGCGCGCATCCCGACCGCCTCGATCGCGTCCGCGACGGCCGGCACGTCGAAGAGCGTGCCGGCCTCGCAGAACGTCGTCGTCCCGGTCCGGATCATCTCGATGCAGGCGAGGAGGGCGGACACCTGCTCCTCCTCCGGCGTGATCACGGAGTAGAGCGGGATCAGCCAGTCCGGGAGATACCGGTCGACCGGGATGTCGTCGAGGAGAAGCCCCCGGTTCAGGTGCTCCGAGAGGTGCACGTGCGTGTCGACGAAGCCTGGCAGGGCCACGCGGCGCCGGGCGTCGATGATGCGGGCGGGAGGACGGGGCGGCCGCACCGTCCGCGCCGGTCCGACCTGGACGATGTCGCGGCCGTCCACAAGGATCGAGCCGTCGGCCAGGATCCGGCGGTCCCGGTCCAGGGTGATGACGGTGGCGTGCTCGATCAGGATCATGCCGCCGGCCGGTATAGCGAATCGTCTTCGGGAGGTCAAGGTGGCCCCCGGCTCGGCCGCCGGCTCGGATGGACGCCGCGCCTTGACGGTCCCGCGACCCGGATGGTCTAGTACGACTCACGTGGCCACCGCTGTGCGTCGAGGCGGAGCGCCCGTCGATCGGTCGCGGCGGATCACGACGGGCCGCGGCCCTCACCGGGCTCTCCTGGAGGAGATTCGAAGATGAAGGTCGGATTCATCGGGACCGGGGCCATGGGGCGGCCCATGGTGCGGAATCTCGCCGTCAAGGGGTTCACCGTCGTCGCCTACGATCTCGAGCCGGCAGCGCTCGCGGCGGCGGTCGCCGCGGGCGCGCGCCCCGCGGGCTCGGGGGCCGCCGCGGCGGCGGAGGGCGACCTGGTCATCACGATGCTCCCCTCGTCCCCCCACGTCGAGAGCGCGTACTTCGGCGCCGGCGGCGTGTCGGAGGGCGTCGCGCCGGGCCGGCTCTGCGTCGACATGTCGACGATCGATCCGGCGACCTCCCGCCGCGTGGCGGCGCGGCTCGGGGAGCGCAAGGTGCGCTTCATCGACGCGCCGGTGTCGGGCGGGGTGAGCGGGGCGGAGGACGGGACGCTCGCCATCATGGTGGGCGGGGAGGCCCGGGACCTCGAGGAGGCCCGGCCGGCCCTCGCCGCCATGGGCGCCCACATCGTCCACGTGGGGTCGGTCGGCGCCGGCGCGGTGGCGAAGCTCTGCAACAACCTGATTGCGGGCGTGGCCACCGTGGCCGTCAGCGAGGCCTTTCGCATCGCCGAGGGGTTCGGCGTGGACGCAAAGATCCTGACGCAGGTGATCGCCAACTCGTCGGGCCGCACGTGGATCATGGAGCACAGCCACCCGGTGCCCGGCATCGTCCCTCGCGCCGCCTCCAGCCGCGACTACGCCCCGGGGTTCACGGTCGACCTCATGTGCAAGGACCTCGGGCTGGCCGTCAATGCGGCGCGCGAGCTCAGGGTCCCGGTCGCGGTCTCCTCCGCCGCCCAGCAGGTGCTCCGGATGGCCTCCTCGCACGGCTACGGGCGGAAGGACGTCTCGGCCGTGTATGCCTTCCTCGAGGCGTCCGGGGGCGACGCCCCGGTCTAGATCGCGGGGTGGCGGCGGGACGGGGGCGGTCGTGAACGTCGCACGGGCGTTGGAGCGCGCCGCGCGCCACTACCCGGACAAGCCGGCGATCCTCTTCGAGGGCCGGCGCGTCGGCTACGGGGAGCTCGACCGCGATGCGAGCCGCACGGCTCACGCGCTCGCGGGCCGGGGCGTCGGCCCCGGCGACCGGGTCGCGCTCTTCCTGCCGAACATCCCGGCGTTCGCGGTCGCCTACCTGGCGGTCCAGAAGCTCGGGGCCATCGCGGTGTCGGCGAGCGCGATGCTGACGACCGAGGAGCTCGCCGTCCTCCTCGAGGACTCGGGCGCCGGCGCCGTGTTCACCGTGGAGACCCTCTGGCCGCGGCTCGCGCCCCTCGTCGGCGAGGCGATTCGCCGCGACCGCGTGGTGATCTGCGAGGGCGAGGTGGACGGGCTGCCGACGATGGACACGCTCGGGGCGGGGCAGCCGGAGGAGCTCCCGGCCGGGGACATGGACCCGTCCGCGCCGGCGGCGATCCTGTTCACCTCGGGCACGACCGGTCGCCAGAAGGGCGCGACGCTGAGCCACGCCAACATCGCGTCCAACGTCTCCGCGGTCAACCGCTACATGCGCCTGGCGCCGGAGGACCGCCTGCTCGTCGCGCTGCCGCTCTTCCATGTCGCGGCCCAGAACGTCCTCATGAACGGCGGCTTCGCCGCCGCCGCCACGCTGGTGCTCCACCGCCGCTTCGACGCGGCGCGCTGCGTCGAGGCGATCGAGGAGCACCGGGTGACGATCGTCATCGGGGTCCCCACCATCTACATCGCCCTCCTCAGCGCCGGCGTGCGCCCCGAGACGCTCGCGAGCGTCCGACTCTACAAGTCGGCGGCCGCCACCATGCCCGTCGAGGTCGCCCGGCGCTGGCGCGACACGTACGGGCGGACCGTCATGGAGGGCTACGGCCTGACAGAGACCTCGCCCGCCGCGACCTTCAACCACGAGCACGAGTACCGGGCGGGCTCCGTGGGCACGCCCATCGACATGGTCGACATGCGGGTCGTGGACGAGGAGGACCGCGACGTGGCGCCCGGCGCGTGGGGCGAGGTGGTCTTCCGCGGCCCCAACGTCATGCTGGGCTACTGGAACCGGTCCGAGGACACGCGCCTGGCGATGCGGGGCGGGTGGTTCCACACCGGCGACATCGGCCACCTCGACCGGGACGGCTACCTCTACCTGGTGGACCGCGTGAAGGACATGATCAACACGGCGGGCCTCAAGATCTGGCCGCGCGAGGTCGAGGAGGTGCTGTACCGGCATCCGGCGATCCGGGAGTGCGCGGTCGTCGGGATCCCCGACGCCCTCAAGGGGGAGATCGCCAAGGCCGTCGTGGTGTGGCGCTCCGGCCGGGCCGCGACGGATGCGGAGCTGTACGCCCATTGCCGCGCGCACCTGGCCGCGTACAAGGTGCCGCGGGCGTACGAGGCCGTCGAGGAGCTGCCGAAGAGCGCGTCGGGAAAGATCCTGAAGCGCGCCCTGCGTCAGGGCGGGCGCCCGGCGCCGTGACGCCCCGCCGATCCTGCCGCCCCGCCGCGCGGTGACGCCCGCCGGCCCGTTCCGCGCGGAGCACGTCGGGAGCTTCCTCCGGCCCGACCGCCTGCTGGCCGCCGCGCGCGACGCCCGGGCGGGGCGACTCGACGCCGAGCGATTCCGCGCCGTCCAGGACGAGTGCGTCCGCGACGTGGTCGCGCTCCAGGAAGGCCTGGGCTTCCGGTCCGTGACCGACGGCGAGTTCCGCCGGCGCGGCTGGTCGGCGGGGTTCATCGACGCGGTGGACGGCTTCGGGCTCCGGGACGCGACGCTGCGCTTCCGCGACGAGGCGGGCGCGCGGGGCGTCCTGCCGTCGCCCTACGCGCGGGCCCCGCTCCGACGGACCCGCGGCATCGCGACCGACGAGTTCCGGTTCCTCCAGGGCACGGCGACCACCGGCGTGCCCCGGGTCACGATGCCCGCGCCGGACGTGATGCACTTCTTCCTCGGCCCGCGGAGCGTCGATCCCGCGGCGTACGGCGACCTGGAGGCGTACTACGCGGACCTCGTCGCGGTCTATCGGGCCGAGCTCCGCGACCTCGTCGCCCTGGGCTGCACGGCCGTCCAACTCGACGACACGGCGCTGCCCTGCAACTGCGACCTGCGCGTGCGCGACGAGGTCCGCGCGCGCGGCGAGGATCCCGACGCGCTCACCCGCCGCTACGTCCGGCTGGTCAACGACGCGCTCGCGGCCTGCCCGCCGGGCGTCGCGCGATCCGTGCACATGTGCCGCGGCAACCTGAAGGGCGCCTGGATGGCCGAGGGCGGCTACGAGCCGATCGCCGAGGCCGCGTTCGGCGGCCTCGCCGTCGACGCCTTCCTCCTGGAGTTCGACAGTCCGCGCGCGGGCGACTTCCGCGCGCTCCGCTTCGTCTCCGCGCCGAAGCGGGTCGTCCTCGGGCTCGTCAGCACGAAGACGCCCGCGCTCGAGGGAGCCGACGCGCTCAAGCGCCGGATCGACGAAGCCGCGGAATACGTGCCGCTGGACCGGCTCGGGCTCTCGCCGCAGTGCGGCTTCAGCTCGGTGCCCGGGTCCGGCCAGCCCATCACGCCCGACGACCAGCGCCGGAAGCTCGAGCTCGTCCTCGCCGTCGCCCGGGACGTGTGGGGGACCGGCTGACGCGCGAGGTCGCGGAGGTCCGCTAGACCGGCGCGGTCTGGCGGCGGCGCGGACGGAGGACTCGCTCGGGCTCGCGATCGACGCTCGGGCGAGGTGGGATCCCGGTCTTCGCGGGCGAGGGCGATCCCTGAAACACGGCCGCGCTCGGGCGCGGGCGCCGGCGGTCGGTGCCGCGGCGCTCCTCGGCGCCCGGGCCGAGGGCGGCGCGCCGGCGCTGGCCGACGCGCCGCTCGTAGAGCACCTCCACGCCGGTCCGCGCCAGCGCCTGGCGAAGCACCCGGTAGAGATCCCGCTGGTGCTGCTGCACGATCAGGATCCACTGCGGAGCGCCCGCCGCTCCGGCTTTCTCGTGACGCGCCGCGTCGCCCTTGCGGTCTTCGATCGGACGGAACCAGCCCGCGAGGGGCACGGTGGCGTCCCGGTCGCACCAGGGGCAGGTCAGCTGGTCGGTCAGGCAGTCGCAGTCCAGGCACAGCCTGACCCGCTTCAGGGACAGAGCGATGGGTCGAGCGCGCCCGTCGGTCATGGAGATGCCTCGCCGTCCCGGGGATCGTGCAAGGGCAGGGCCAGCAGAGGCTCTGCGTAACCTTGCGGAATCACGACCGTGTGGCCGACCGGCTCGTGGCGGACATCAGCAAGTTGGCGCGCTCGTTGCCATAATCCGTCAGGTATGGGCCGTCAGCCGATGGTCGGCGAGGACGTGCCGGTCTTCGCCGGTGGGCCTCACTCGCCCTCTTCCAGCCAGCGGCACGCGGCGTCGGGGGTGAGGAAGGTCGGCGAGTCGCAGGCTCGACCGAGCGGCGCGACGAGTCCGGCGCCCGGGGATCTCGACGCCGGCGGGGGCCGGGGCGATGCGCTCGTGCGGAGGGATCTCGGACCGCGTCGCTCGCCGCGTGGATCGAGGGCCGTCGCCGCGGCTTGACGTCTCCCGAAAAACCATGCTCTGTTCGCGGAGGATCCCGCTCCGGCCCGAGGCGCAACGGGGGAACATTCGGACCTCGGCGGCCGTTGCCTCGTCAGAGGCACCGGCCTCCACGTCGAAGCGCGACGACCATCACACCGACACCGAGGGGGGGCACTATGGCGAACGGATGGCGCTGGGTGATCGGCGGAGCACTGGCCGCGATGCTGACCGCGTGGGCGGGTCCGGCGCCTGCCCAGTCGGGCCCGGTCAAGATGGAGTGGTTCTCCTGGTCGGTCTTCCGCTTCACGTCACCGACCGGCAAGGTCGTCTTGACGAATCCGTTCGTCGCAAACCCGGACAGCCCGGTGAAGGTGCCGGACTTTCCGAAGGTGGACGTCATCGTCGTCGCTGACGGGCACGGGGATGAAGTCGGCTCCACGGACGAGATCGCGATCAAGACGGGCGCCAGGATCGTCACGAGCTTCGAGATGTGGAGCACCTACTTCCAGCCTCGGAACGTCCCCGAAGCGCAGATGTTCCGGAGCGGGCCCGGCGACTGGCTCAAGCTCGACGGTCTCACGATCCGCAACGTCAACGCCGTGCATGGATCCGGAACCCCGGACAAACTCTACGGCGGGGCGGCCATGGGGTTCATGATCCACTTCGAGAACGGGCTGACGGTCTACTTCGCCGGAAGCTCGGCGCTGACCCTGGATATGCAGCTATGGGGGAGGCTCTACAAGCCCGACGTGGCCATCCTGCCCCTGAAGGCCACCGCCGATCCTCAGGACGTCGTCGAGATGGTCCGGCTCCTCCGGACCGAAAACCCGAACCTGAAGACGGTGATCCCACACCACCACCGGCTCCAACCGCCCGCGGGTGGGACGACACCACTCATGCTGGAGGCCGCGCTCAAGTCCTCCGGGCTACCCGTGACCCTGCTCAACCCCGACCTGAAGAAGGTCTACGAGCTGACGAAGTAAGACCCGGGGTCAGGCCCGGGCTTTGATGTTCGCCAGCCCGTCAAGCGCGGGTCGGCGCGAAGTCAAACCGCAGGGCCTGACCCCGCTTTGTCAGTCGCAGCGCTTGAGGAAGATGTCCCACATCTTGGCCGGGCGCCCGCTCTCGTTGCGGACGTCGTGGGGCGTGAGGCCCGGCATCCAGTAGGTCCCCCCGGGGACGAGCTGCTGGCGCCCCGTGGGGCTCTCCACCGTCAGGTCGCCCTCGACGACGATCCCGATCTCGGACTCGATCCCCTGATGCCGGCCGGTCGCGCCCCCCGGCGCGAAGGTCAGGAGCGTCACCCGGATCGACGCGTTCTCGAGGATGATCTGGCTCGCGGGCAGCTGCGCCGACGCGATCCGCGGCAGGAGCGCCCCCGCCAGGATCGCGAGCGCCACGAGGGCCCTCTTCATGTCGTCTCTCCTATCTCGATTCGACGATGGGCTGCGCGATGATCCAGAGGCTCACCACGGTGTACCCCACCATGAGCACGAGCATCGGCAGCTGGCTGCGGAGCGCCGCCCGCCGGTCCCGGAACTCTCGGAGGGCGACCACGTGGGCGACGTACACCGCGATGACGTGGCCGAGGACGATAGCGAAGACGGCCGTGTACCAGACGGCGCGCGCGCCCACGATCCCGATGTCGGGCCGGTACCGCGCCGTGCCGAGGAGGTCCCAGCCGAACCCGAACGGATCGGACGCGAGCCGGATCAGGAGCTGGCCCTGGATCAAGAGGTACGTGAAGTAGTGGGCCAGGTGGTACGCGATCGCGATCGGCACCAGGGAGAGCACGAAGAGGCGGGCCACCGTGCCCGTCGCGAGCTGCCCCTCGCCCATCCGCGCCATCCAGCGCGCGAACCCGAGATAGACGAGCACGAAGAGGAGCGGGAACGTGACGAGCCCGGCGGTGTCGATCACCGTGAGCCGGGCCTCGCCGAGCGGCGTCAGCGCCGCGTAGAGCGCGCCCTCCAGGCCCGCCCAGGCCGGCGTCGCGGTGAATCCGTCGAAGGTCACCGTGGAGAGCAGCAGGAGGACGAAGACGACCATGGACGGCGAGACGTCCCACGTGTTCAGGAGCCCGGCCGCGAACGGCCGCAGGTTCCACTCGCGGCGGCCGGGAGCGGCCCGTTCGAAGCACGCCCCGCAGTCGAGGCAGGTGCCGTCGGGCCCCGCGCACGGAGCCTCGCAGCGCCGGCAGGCGTCGCGGTCGGTGACGCGGATCTCGGTCGGGGCGAAGCGGGCGAGGACGCCGAACGCCGTCGCGAAGGGATCACCGTGGCGAAGCCACGCGACGCGGCCGAAGAGCGCCATGCCGGCCCAGGTGACGACCGAGTACCCGATCATCAGGTGGCCGAGCCGGGCGGGGATGCTCCGCCCCGTGTAGATCAGCTCGACCCAGGCGAAGGCCAGGAAGAGCGCGACCGCCGGCCAGAGGCCGAGCGCCGGCGGATAGCGGCGCCGCACCCGCCGCGGTCCGACGAGCGCCTCGGCCCAGCCGAAGAGCGCGGCCCACGGGTTGACCACCGCCCAGAGGTTCCCGACGAGCGCCGACAGGTACGCCAGCCCCACCCACCAGGCGACCCAGACGAAAGTCGGGGTGATGTTCCGCGTCGGGCTCTGGTCGCCGGCCAGGCTTGCCGCCAGGACCAGGACGAACAGCGCCAGCGAGGCCAGCCGGGCGACGAGCCGGACCCGGCGGTCGGCCAGGACGCGCCCGAGGGGAAAGCGCAGCAGATTCAGTCGCCAGTAGCCGTGGGCGCCGGGGCTCGCTTTGACGAAGAGCCCGATGATCGCGAAGGAGAGGGCGACGGCGGCGGCGGCCGCCGCGGCCCACAGCCAGAGCGGCACCGGCAGGTCGTAGCGCTGGCCGAAGCCGTGCGCCCCCGCCTCCCCGGGCAGGAGCGCCACGAGGGCCGACGCGCCGGACGCCAGCCGGTATCGGCGCACGGTTACCGGGATCCGGAGCGAGAGGTCAGCGGGGAAGGATCTCGAGGTAGCCGACCGTGCGCTCCACCCCGGGACCGTGAATCTCCAGCGGGAAGCGCCCCGCGGCGCGGGCCGTGAAGCGCAGCTCCACCGGTGCCTGGGGCGTGAGCTTCGCCTCGAGGTCGTAGCCGTGGAAGTGCAGCGTGAAGGGCCGGTCGGTCGTCCACTTGAGCGCGACCTCGTCGCCCTGCCGGACGCGCAGGAGCCGCTGGGCCTCCGGGAGCCGGCCGTCCTTGAGCGTGAGCTCGAAGAGCCGCGGCTCGGCCCCGGCGCCGCCGACCGCGACGACGAGGATCAGGACGGCGAGGAGCGTCGACCAGGCGCGCGGTTCCGTCACGACGGGCTCCTCCTCTTCCGCCTCAGTTGCCCCGCACCTGCTCGATCCTCGCCGCGGCCTGCCCGACGGCGGTCGCGACGCCGGGCAGGTCCTTCACCGGGACGTAGAGGGTCGTGGGCACCTCCCAGACGGGCCGCTGCATCAGCGTCGGCAAATCGCCGGTCTGGATGTAGCCGACGGCGTCCCCCCGGAGCTGCAGCACGCCGATCCGGAGCGTGCCGCCGTGGTAGTCGGCGTCGACGGTCTCGGGTCGGGGCTCTCCTGCGGGAACTGTTGCGTTCCGCGCCAGCTCTCCCACGGCCTGGGCGAGCGCCTTCACGTCGGCCCCGTCCAGGATCCCGGTGCCGAGCCGGAACAGATCGCCCCCGGCGCCGGTCGCGACCGACAGCGTCACCCGCAGCGCCAGCGACCTCCAGCCGGGGCGACCCGGCTGGTGGGCGCGCAGCACCTCGATCGCGATCTCGCCGGGCCGCGCCCCGGTGGCGGCCGCGCGCGGGAACGGCGGCAGGGGGAACGGCGCGACCGGGAGGGTGGCGATCGCGAACGATTCCCTGATGCAGGGCGAGCAGGCCGACAGGACGAAGCGCTCGAACACGGTCGGCGGCGCCAGCGGGCTGCCGTCGCCGTTCGCGCGGGCGGCCGAGGGCGCGGCGGCGAGCGCGATCAGCAGTGCGAGCGTGAGCGGACGCGACATCGTCCCTCCGGCCCTCGGCGTCGCGCGTGCCGGGGAGGCCCGCGCCACGACGATCTTACCGCGTCTCGGGGCGGGCCGGTGGACGGCCCGCCCCGAGGGGCATCGCTCCGCTTTCGAAGTCTACAGCGACCGCAGGAAGTTCAGGATGTCCTGCCTGTCCGATTCCCTCGGCAGGCTGTTGTACCGGTCGATGACGCCGTTGGCCTCCGACGGCCCGTACTTCGAGGTCGGGAAGCTCCGGTGTGCCTGGATGGCCTCCGCCAGGTCCTTGGTGCGGCCGTCGTGGAGGAAGAAGACCCGGGGTCCGAGGCCCCAGAGGGGGGCGGTCCGGAACTCGGCCCCGTCCGCTTCACCCTGGAAGACGTCGTCGGCCAGCCCCGCCCCCATGTAGTGGAGCGCCAGGTCCGAGAAGAGGTTGGCCTGCTTGTCGCTGAGCGCCTCGACCGTGGACCTCTTGCTCGTCTGGAGCGACGGCGTGTGGCAGAGCGCGCAGCCGACCTCCATGAACCTCGCACGGCCGCGCGCGATCGACAGGGCGCCCCCCGGCGTCTCCCTCGACGGCGCGAGGGGAGCGAGGAAGCGCTGGAAGTTGGCGAAGTGAGCGACGGCGCTGATCTGGTCCACCGCCGGGACCACGTCGTTGGGGACGCTCGCGAACTGGCAATTGGTCGTCTCGTCCCGCTCGCTCTGGAACAGCTCGTTGGTGATCCCCATCTCGACGTTGTACGCCTCGCCCGAGAAGAGCGTGAGCGACTTGTTCTGCGCCTTCCAGCCAAAGCGGGCGATGGTGCCGTCGTTGCCGTTGCGGTTGGCCGTTCCCGAGACGTTGATGCGGTTCGCCCGTCCGCGGATGCCGAGGGCGGATTTCTGGCTGGACTGGGCCTGCACGTTGGCGACGATGGCGCTGTCGGGGATCTGCTCGATCAGCCCGGCTCCGAAGACCGGGGTGGGGATCCGGAAGATGATGTTCCGGTTGCGGACCTGCAGCTCGAAGTCTTCCTGCGCGATGCCGCAGCCCGCCGCGTCGGGGTGGCCGGTGATGACGAAGAGCGCGTGGACGCCGCCGTCGCGGGTGCCGTCGCTCTTCAGCTTGAAGCGGGCCTCCCGGACGGGGCCGTCCGGCGTGATGAACGACGGGATTCGGTTCCGGGTGAACTGGAGATCGTCCTCCCTCGGGATGCGGAACAGGGGGTTCACCGGCGGACTCGAGCCCCCGACGACCGGCTGCGTGTGGCAGCCCTTGCAGCTCACGAAGTTGAAGCGCGGGCCGATCCCTTCCGGCACGGTCTCTTCCTCCGAGAACTCGTCGAGCCCGGCCTCGAACATGGCCTGCTCGGCGTCGGAGAGACCCGGAAGCGGCACTGGCTCCTGCGGGACATCCTTCGTCCGCGGACCTGGGTCCCGGGCCCTGCCGAACTGGGCCTGGAGCGCCCCCGACATCCCGAGCACGAGCCCGATGGCGACGATCGCGATGGCGACTCTGATCTTCAAGACGATCCTCCTCGACTCGCGAGAGTGAGTCGTTCGGCCACTGGCCGGTGGAGGACGAGCAAGGAGAGTGCCACGCGAGATGGCCGCGCACGCGGCGCAATTCCGCGGGATCCGCGCGCGCGAGGGGGCCATGCGGATTCTCGTCGCTCGGAAGCGGGCCGCCCGGATTCTCACGCGTGAGAATGGAACCGGCTCGGATCGTCGCGCGTTTGATACTTCCACCTTGTGAGGCAGGCCCGGGCGCGCTACTCTCGGCGATGCGCGGCACATGAAGACACCCGCCAGCCTGCGGCGGACCGCTCCGGGGTCGACGACCACCATACCGCGGCGTCGAGAGGACGGCCCGAGGCTCGTCCGGTCCGGGCGTGAGCGTGCCCGCCAGTGAGGTCAGGAGATGACCGCCTCGATACTCGTGGTGGACGACGAGTCCACGACGCAAGACGCGCTGGGACTGTTCCTCGAGACCGAGGGCTACTGCGTCGCCACCGCCGGAAGCGGCCAGGAGGCGTTGACTCGCATCGAGGAGCAGGAGTTCGACGTGATCGTGGCCGACGTGGTCATGCCCGGCGTCAGTGGCCTGGAGGTCCTGGAGCGCTCCCGCGTGCTCAATCCCGGCGCCGCGGTGATCCTCATGACCGGGCATGCGACGGTGGAGATGGCCATCGAGGCCCTGCGCAAGGGGGCCTGCGACTACCTGCAGAAGCCGTTCGTGCTGCACGACCTCGCAAGCTGCGTACAGCGGCTTCTCCGGCGGCGCCCGGTGCCCCCGCTGGCCGAGGTGACTGCCCGGTCGCCACGCGTCCGCCCGCTGCTCCCGAGCGAGAGCCTGCTGGTGGGGAACAGCGGCTCCCTGCGTCTGGTGCGGGAGCAGATCGCCCGGTGCGCATCCGTTTCCAGCAATGTGCTGATCACCGGCGAGAGCGGCACCGGGAAGGAGCTTGTCGCCCAGGCCGTTCACGCGACGAGCGCCCGGCGGCACCAGCGGCTCGTGACCGTGAACTGCGGCGCCATCCCCGATTCCCTGCTCGAGAGCCAGCTCTTCGGCCACGTGCGTGGGGCTTTCACCGGCGCGGTGCAGACGAACCCCGGGCTGTTCGTCGCCGCCCAGGGGGGGACGCTCTTTCTCGACGAGATCGCCGAGCTGCCCGTGTCCCTCCAGGCGAAGCTGCTGCGCGTCCTCGAGGAGAAGCACGTCTGGGCCGTCGGGACCACCCGGTCGCAGCCGGTCGACGTGCGGATCATCGCGAGCACCAACCGTGACCTGACCGGCGAGATCGAGGCCGGGCGCTTCCGGGCCGACCTCTTCTACCGGCTCAACGTCGTGCGCGTGTCGCTGCCGCCGCTCCGCGAGCGTCGCGAGGACATCCCCCTCTTGGTGGAGCATTTCATCCGGCGGCTCAACGTCAAGCTGGAGCGCGGCGTGCGGGGCATCGAGCCCGAGGCCCTGCATGCGCTCATGAGCCACGGCTGGAAGGGCAACGTTCGGGAGCTGGAGCACGTGCTCGAGCAGGCCATGATCCTGGGCGACGGGGATCTCATCGGCCTCCGGCATCTCGCCGACAACGTGGCGCGGAGCCCCTCCGTGCCCCGCCCGACCGACCTGCGGGACGCGGTGCGCGCCTTCTCCCGCGAGCACATCCTCGACGTGCTCGCCCATTGCGGGTTCAACAAGCGCGACGCCGCCCGCCTCCTCGGCATCAGCCTCGCGTCGCTCTACCGGAAGCTGAGCATCGAGCCCGGGGACGACGATCCGGCGGAGTGACGGGCCGCGCAGGGCGGGCCCCGCCCGGCGCCGCGTGGCCGGTCGCCCGTCCGTCGTGATCCGCGGCGCCGCGCCCCGGCCGTCCCGGCGCTATCCGCGGAACCAGGGCGCCGGACGCCCGGGCGGAGTGGTAGGCTTGACGCGCCCGGCGGCTGGAAGGCCGTGCGAGGCCATGCGCGTGCACGCAAGGAGGCGACTCATCCCCCGCGTTTTCACCGTGGGTGTAATCCTGCTGGCCCTGGCGGTCGTCTCGGAGGCCCAGCAGATCGGACCCTCGCCCGGAAAGAAGGAGATGCCCTTGGCGCAGGAGTCGCTCTATCGCCTCACCACCACGACCCTCGAGGGCCAGCCTGCCGACCTCAAGGCCTACGCGGGCAAGGTGGCGCTCGTCGTCAACGTGGCCAGTCAGTGCGGCTACACGCCCCAGTACGCGGGTCTCGAGAAGCTCTACGCGGAGCTCAAGGGCAAGGGCTTCGTCGTTCTCGGGTTCCCGAGCAACGACTTCGGCGGCCAGGAGCCGGGCACGGCCGCGGAGATCCGGCAGTTCTGCACGCTCAACTACGACGTCAGCTTCCCGCTGTTCGACAAGGTCGTCACCAAGGCCGGGGCGGGCCAGTCGCCCGTGTACGCGAACCTCCAGAAGCAATCAGGCGAGTTGCCGAGCTGGAACTTCGCGAAGTATCTCGTCAGCAAGGACGGGAAGGTCCTGAAGTTCTACAAGAGCGGCGTCACGCCGGACGACCCCGCCCTGCGGAAGGACATCGAGGCCGCCCTGCGATAGTGGCGCGGGACTGTCCACCCGGAGCGCGCACGTGGGTAACCCTGGACCGGTCGCCGGGCGGCGCCGGCGATGGCTCCGGGCGCTCCTCCCGACCGCGGGCCTCCTCCTCGCCACGGCGTGTGCCACGCCCGTCGGCGTCGATCCGATCACGCCGGAGGCGTTCCAGCGCGAGATCGGCGCCAACGCGATCTCCGCCGGGATCCCGAGCACCTACTCCGACCAGATCCTCCAGCGCTCAATCTCCGAGACCGGTTCCCGGCGATCGCCCACGTCTTCCTGAGCTTCGGGTTCGGCGACGACCACGTCGCGGTGTCGGTGGAGGCCCGGAAGGAGCGGGGCGAGGGCTACTCGTCCATCCAGAGCTTCTTCAAGCGGTACGAGCTGATCTACGTGGTCGGCGACGAGCGGGACCTGATCCGGGTGCGGACCAACTACCGCCACGATCCCTCGGAGGACGTCTACCTCTACCGGGTCCGCGGGCCGCTCGAGAACGCCCGGCGCCTGTTCCTCGAGTACGTCCGCGCGATCAACGCGCTGCGGGAGCGGCCCGTTTCTACGACACGCTCAGCACCAACTGCACCACCACCATCCTGCTGCACACGCGCGTCAACCCGGGCCACCCTCCGCTCAGCTGGAAGGTCCTCCTGAGCGGTCACGCCGCCGAGTACGTCTACGAGCGGGGCCGCCTGGACACCAGCCTGCCGTTCGAGGAGCTCCAGTGGCGGTCCCGGATCAACGACGCCGCGCGCGCGGCGGACCGGGCCCCGGACTTTTCCCGGCGCATCCGCGAGGGGCTGCCGGGCCTGGAGGGAGGCTCCGCCCCGAGATCCTGACGGCCGCTCCTACCGGCCGGGAGCGCCGAGCTGACCGCGTGTCGCCATCGCCTCGAACCAGTGCCCGTACGGGTGGAGGAGGGCGGTCTGGAGCAGATACCAGCCCCGGGAATGGCCCCTGGCCCAGAAGTCCTCGACCCAGCGGCCGGCGTCCACCAGGAGCCCCTCCTCCGCCACGATGCGGCGGATCCGCTCCGCCGGGACGATCTCGTCCCAGGCGGCCGGCGTCAACGAGCCGGTCACCGATCGCGTCCGGTCCGCCACGGCGTGTGCGTAGCCGCGCAGGGCCGCGGTATCGATCCGGGCGCTCAGCGACTCGACCTCGTCCTCCGCCATGCCAGAGCCGACGTCGCGCCGGTCCACCCCGAGCCGGTCGCGCCACTGGCCCTCCGTCAGGACCTGCGGCTGATCGTCGACGAACCGACTCACCGTCGCGTCCTCGACGCGCGTGGCGTGCCAGACGAGCCAGGCGACCGAGTTCAGCCCGTGCGGCCGCTCCCGGGCCTGGGCATCGGTGAGCCCGGCGAAGAGATCGTCGACGAACTTCCCGTGGATGGCGTTGTAGCGCAAGACGAACAGCCCGAGTGCGTCCATCGCGTCTCTCTCCCGATCCCGGCGACCGAGGACCCCGCCTGCCTGTGTGGGGACAGGATGCCACAGCCGTCCAGGGGCGGCGTCCGACGCGACCGGGGCCGGCCCGCCGCCGCTGCGCGCGGATCACGCGGCCGAGCCACTCGCGTCACGGTGACGCTCCTGGCGCCGTTGCCGGCCCCGATCCGGCGGGCTATGCTTCCGATTGGATGGCCTGTCACGCATCCGGTCCGGCCAACCGGGACGCCCGACGGGGCGTGACGGCCGCATGATCGAGGCGGTGGTCTTCGACATGGACCAGGTGCTCTGCCGCTATCGCATCGACCGGCGCCTCACGCTCCTGTCGTCCTGGAGCGGACGGAGCCCGGACGCGATCCACGCCGCGATCTGGCGCTCCGGCTTCGAGGACGAGGCGGAGCGCGGCATCTGGACCGCCGACGCGTATCTCCGCGAGTTCGGCGAGCGTCTCGGGTATCCGCTCAGCGCCGAGCAGTGGGTCGCCGCGCGCCGGGCGGCGATGGAGCCGGACGAAGCGGTGCTGGCGATCGCGCGGCGGCTCGGCGCCGACCGCCCGGTCGCGATGTTCACCAACAACCCGCTCTTGCTGAAGCGACACATCGGCGAAGTGTTCCCGGCCGTGCCCGAGATCTTCGGCCCGCGCGCCGTGTTCTCGGCCGAGCTGGGCCGGAGCAAGCCCGATCCGGAGGCGTTCGACCGGCTGGCGCGGAGGCTGGGCGCGCCGCCCGGGTCCGTGCTGCTCTTCGACGACGACGCCGACTACGTCGCCGGCGCCCGCCGGGCCGGGCTGGCCGCGTACCGGTTCGAGGGGGCGGCGACGGTGCGCGAGCGGCTGGCGGAACATGGAATCGAGGCGTGACGAGCCATTCGTGGAGGGGTCCATGAGCCAGGAGCATCTCGAGGACGAGGTGGCGCGGCTGCGAGCCGAGAACGAGACCCTGAAGGCCCGGGCGCAGCGGGGCGGCCAGCTCCGCGTCAGCGGCAAGGGCGGGGTCTCCGTCTACGGCCTTGGCCGCTTTCCTGTGACGCTCTACAAGGAGCAGTGGCGCCGGCTGCTCGACATGGCCGATGAGATCCGCGCCTTCATCCGCGAGCACGAGAGCGAGCTCAAGAGCAAGGACTGACCGGGCCGCGCTCGCGTTGCCGCCACGGGCGGGCGTGGGCGGCCTTCGGGCGAAGGCCGCGCCGGCGCTTAGAAGCGGATGCTGAACCCCAGGATGGGACCGTGCATCGTCACGTCCCACTGGAACCTGTTCCTGCCCGATCCGCTCGTGTAGTCCTGGGCCAGGGCCTTGTACCCGGCGAGGACCGACCACTCGAGCCCCGCCCCCTGCCACTTGTAGCCCAGCAGGCCCATGGCGGACCACGCGAGGTCGGAGCCCACGCCGAAGCCTCCCACGTCCCCCGCGAAGAGCAGGAACCAGTGCTCGGAGAGGTGCACGCCCAGGCGCCCGCCGACGAGCGGGTCGATCCAGTCGACCTGCTGGTTGACCGACGGCGCGCCGCTGGTGTCCAGGTCGAGCTCGATGGACGTGTAGCGCCCGCCCGCGTAGAGATCGAACGTGATCCCCGGGACCCGGTCGAGCGTCGTGTCGACGAGCCGATACTGCGCCCCGAACTCGCCGAACCACATCCGGTTCGTGACGTCGACGCCGGTCCGGCCTGCGTCCTCGACCTTCGTCTTGACGTAGAAGAAGTCGCCGTAGACGCCCAGGCGGCCCCGCGTCACGTCCACGTGCCCCTGGAGGCCGACCAACGTGTCCGTGTTGTCGAGGAGGTCGACGAAGCTCGCGTCGAGGCTCGCGCTCACGCCCCGGTCGGTCACATCGCCGTACAGTCCCGCGGCCCAGAAGTATGGCGTGAACGTCACGTGCCAGGCGTTCGGGTCCTCGTCCTCGGCCCGGGCGATCGAGACGGTGGCCAGAACCAGGAGTCCCGCGCCGAGCACCCCGGCGAGTCGCGCTCTCCTCACGTCGGCGTCTCCTCTCTCGCGGCCGATGCCTCGACCCGCTCAGGGGTGACGGACCGGGCCCGGCGGGCCTCCCCGAGGCGGAGGCCGCCACCCTGGGAACGATAGTAGTGTAGTTGTACCATGCCGGAGGGGTCGCCCAGCAGCGGATCCCCGGGCCTTCCCCGGCGCGCGTTCAGCCGGCCGCCGATCTCGCTCGCGCTGATCGGCCTGGTGACGCTCCTGACGCTGGCAACCGGCGCGACGCTCGGGGCGCTGGCTTGGCGGGAGAAGCACGCCGGGTCGCGTGCCCTCGTGGACGGCGCCATGGCCCAGGCCGCGCGCATGACCGCCGATCACACCGAGGAGTTCCTCCGCCACGCCGAGAACACCGTGCGGCTCGGCCCGAGCCTCGTCGCGCGGGGGCTCCTCGACCCGAACGACTTCCGCGCGCTGGCCGACTACGCGCTCGGCGTGCTCCGCGTGAACGCCCAGCTCAGCTGGGTCAGCTACGGCGACCGGACCGATCGCTTCGTCGGCGCGTGGACCGACGGCGCCGACTTCTATCTCAACCGGAGCTTCCCCCGCGGCGGCCGGATCCGGCTCGAGGAGGATCGCATCCTGCCCGACGGCCGCCGCGAGCGGGTGCGGGAGTCGAACGACCACGGCTACCACCCCCGCGAGCGGGCGTTCTACCGGCTGGCCGAGGCGCGACGCGACGTGGCGTGGGCCGAGCCCTACCGCTTCTACAACGGCGCGCTGGGGATCACCTGCGCGATGCCGCTCCTCGACGCGGCCGGCGCCGTGCGCGGCGTCTTCACGGTGGACCTCTCGCTCAGCGGCCTGTCCCGGTTCGTGAGCGAGCTCCGGGTGTCGCCGCGCGGCCGGGTCTTCATCGCCGCCCGGGAAGGCCAGATCGTCGCGGCGCCGGGCGGCGTCGATGCGTCGGGGAGAATGCAGTGGGACGACGGCGCGCTCGTCAGCGAGGTGCTGAGGAACCTGCGCGAGAGCGTCGCGGGCGCCTACGCGTTCGATCACGCCGGCGAGCGCTTCCTCGGCCGGGCGGCGTCGTTCAAGGTGGGAGACCGGGAGTGGGTGACCGCGGTCGTCGTCCCGGAGCGCGACTTCACCGCCGCCATCGAGGCCCAGACGTGGCGCGCCGCGGGGCTGGGGCTCCTGGCGCTGCTCCTGGCGGTCGCGGGCGGCATCGCGGTCGTGCGGTGGATCTCCGAGCCCCTCCGGGAGCTCGGCGCGCAGGCGCGCCGGATCCGGGAGGGTGACCTCGACGTCACGATCACGCCCCGGAGCCGCGACGAGCTCGGCACGCTGGCCCGGACTATGGCCGAGATGGTCCAGGGGCTCCGCGATCGCGACTTCATCCGGGACACGCTGGGGCGGTACGTGAGCCCCGAGCTGGCGGAGCAGTGTATCCGGGACCGCGGCGCGCTGCGCCTCGGCGGGGAGATCCGGACGGTCTCCATCCTGATGTCGGACCTGCGCGGGTTCTCCGGGCTGTCGGAGCGCCTGGGTCCCGAAAAGATGATCGGGCTGCTCAACCGGTATCTCGGATGCATGACCCCGGTGATCCTGCGGCACCGGGGAACGATCAACGAGTTCATCGGCGACGCCATCCTCGTCCTGTTCGGCGCTCCGTTCGAGCGGCCTGACGACGCCGAGCGGGCGGTGCGCTGCGCCTGGGCGATGGAGCGCGCGATGGCCGACTTCAACGCCGAGAGCCAGGTCCTGGGCCTGCCGTCCCTCGTCATGGGCATCGCCGTCCACTCGGGTCGAGTGGTCGCCGGCAACATCGGGAGCGAGGACCGGATGAAGTACGGGGTCGTGGGACCGGCGGTCAACCTGACCGGACGCATCGAATCGCTCACCCTCGGACCGCAGGTCCTCCTGTCGGAGGCGACCCTCGACCGCGTGCGGCACCTGGCCCAGGTCGGCCCCGGGACGCGGGTGACGGTCAAGGGGGTGCCGGAGCCGGTCACCGTCTACGAGCTGCAGGGCGTGACCGGTGAGGAGCGGGCGGAGGCGCCCGACGAGGGCGAGGCATGGGCCGCGGTCGACCTGCCGGCGGTCGCGCACATCGTCGGCGACGGCAAGCGCGTCGACGAGACCCCGTATCCGGTCCGCGTCACGCGCATCGGTCGCGCGGCCGTCGAGCTCGTCACGAGCGACGCCGCGCCGGTCTCCCACTCGGATCTGAAGCTATTCGTCGACTTCGGGGACGGCGGGGCGACCGACGGGAGTTACGTCCGCATCGCCGCCCGCGAGCCGTCGGCCCGTCTCGGGCCGGGGGGAGCCAGGGTCCGCGCGGTGTTCACGTTCCTCGCCGAGGCGGACCGCGTATGCATCGACCGTCTGACCGACCGGCGGGCCGCCGGGACCGGCGTCGACGGCCGCTAGAGCGTAGCCCCATTCCGCCCGGCGCATCTCACGCGATTGCAGTAGGATGGCCGGGTCCGATCGCGGGGGTGATCCGGTTCGGGCACCATCGAAGTCCGGCGCGGCGCCTCCGCGCGGTCCAGGGAGGACACCGATGAGGGCTCGTGCGTGGAGCCGGCTGGCGGTCCTGTTCTCGGCGCTCGCGCTCCTGCCGCTGGTCGCGACGGCTGCGTCCGACAAGCCGGTCGAGCTGCCCCAGCCGCTGACCCGCGACGCGATCCGGGAGCTGGTGGCGCGCCTGAACGATGAGGAGGTCCGCAAGCTCCTCCTGGCCCAGCTCGACAAGGCGGCGGCGCCTGCGGCGGCCAGCCCGCACCCCACCTCGATGGCTGCCGGCCTCGCCGGGGACGTGGACCGCACCCGCACCGAGCTCGGCGCCATGCTCCGGGCCGTGCCCACCCTGCCGTCGGAGTTCGGCGCCGCGGTGGGCCGGTTCTCCGAAGGTCGGCCCTCCTACCACCTGCTCGTGGTCGTCTTGGGCTTTGCCGTCATGCTGGTGGTGGGCTTCGTCGCGGAGCGGGTGGCGCGGCGGCTGTTCGCCAACATCGGCGGCCGGCTCGAGCGGACTCGAGACCATGCCCACGAGGCCGAGGGTGGCCACGTCGTGGCGCGAGTAATCGTCGAGTTCCTACTCCTCGGAGTGTTCGCCGTCTCCGCCTTCGCGGTGTTCCTGGCCGTCTACCAGGGCCACGAGGCGAGCCGCGAGCTGATCGTGGCGGCACTCCTCGCGACCCTCCAGGCGCGGGTCGCGATCCTGATCGCCCGCCTGCTTCTGGCGCCGCAGGCGCCTGCCGAGCGCGCGCTGCCCTACGACGACGCCTCGGCGCGGACGCTCTACCGGGGGATCGTGAGCCTGGCCTGCCTCTTCGTTGTTCTCGACGTGACCCAGAGCTTCTTGCTGCGCTGGGACGTGCCGCGGGAATCCTTTCTGGTCGTGGTGACTCTGGGCCGTGTCCTGTTCGTCGTGCTCTTCCTGCGCCTCGTCTGGCGTCTTGCCAGGCCGATCGGCGCGCTGATCCGGGGCGATGGAGAGAGCGGCCTCCGCCGGATGCTGGCCGACCTGTGGCCGGTCCTGATGACGGCCTACGTGCTGATTCTCGTCGTGGCGTTGACGATGGAGGACCTGTCGGGCCGGGCGCGCGTGGGTCGCGCGGGGCTCCTGAGCCTGCTGGTCGTGATCGTGCTGCCCCTGGTCGACATGGCGCTCTGCCGCCTGCTCGCCCGGCGGGCGAGCGCAGTGTCGTCGAGCGACCGGCCGGGCGTCCAGGCCAGCTTCGTGCCGGTCATCCGGAAGGGCGTGCACATCCTGGTGACCGTCGCGGGCGTGCTGGTGATCGTGTACCTGTGGAACCTCGACCTCATGGGCATGGCCAGCGAGGGCCTGGGCGCGCGCGTGACCGGCGTGATCGTGAACATCGGCCTGACGATCATGCTGGCGTACCTCGTCTGGCAGCTCGCTCGGACGGCGATCGACCGGCGGCTCGAGCGCGAGGCGGGACCGCGGGCCGTGAGCGACCCGGGGGAGATCGGCGGGACCGGCGCGTCGCGGCTGAAGACCCTTCTCCCGCTCGCGCGGGGGACCATCTTCGCCGTGCTCTGCGTCATGAGCGTCCTGACCATCCTGGCGGCGTTCGGGGTGAACATCGGCCCCTTGCTGGCGGGCGCCGGGGTGGTTGGGCTGGCCGTGGGCTTCGGGGCCCAGACGCTCGTGCGGGACATCATCTCGGGCGCCTTCTACCTGATGGACGACGCGTTCCGTGTCGGGGAGTACATCGATGTCGGTGACGCCAAGGGCACGGTGGAGAGGATCGGGATCCGCTCCATGCAGCTCCGACACCATCGGGGTCCGATCAACGTCGTCCCCTACGGCTCGATCCGGCGCATGACCAACCAGAGCCGCGACTGGGTCATCGAGAAGCTGGAGTTCCACCTGACCTACGACACCGACATCGCCAAGGTGAAGAAGATCATCAAGCGCATCGGCCAGGAGCTCGCGACGGATCCCGCGCTGGGCCCTCAGATCATCGAGCCGCTGAAGTCGCAGGGAGTTCTCGCGATGGAGGACAGCGGCATGCTCGTCAAGGCGAAGTTCACCGCCAAGCCGGGCGAGCAGTTCGTCATCAGGCGCGAGGCCTACCAGCGGATCAAAAAGGCGTTCGACGACGCGGGCATCCACTTCGCCCACCGGCAGGTGACTGTCTTCGTCCCCCCGGGTCCCGGCGCCGCGGCGGCGAGCGCCGTGGCGGCGGGAGGCGCGGCGGCCGCCGCGCTGCCCGAGCGCCCGTCCGAAGAGGCTCCGTGAGCGTTCTGAAGGTCGCGAACCCTCTGATGGGGATCCTGTTCCTTTTCGCCGTGGCCGTCCAGTACAACGACCCCGATCCCGTCCGGTGGATGGCGATCTACGGCCTGGCGGCCCTGGCGTGCGTGCGGTCGCTGGCGGGCCGGCTGCGCCGGCCTGTGCCCGCGCTCATCGGGCTCTCCGCCGTGGCCTGGGCCGGCACCCTGGCGCCGGGCGTGGTCGGTCGCGTGTCGGTGGGGGAGCTGTTCCAGCCGTACGCCATGATGAGCGAGACCGTCGAGGAGGCGCGGGAGATGGGCGGCCTCCTGATCGTGGCGGCGTGGATGGGGCTCCTCGCGCTCGTCGGCTCCCGCCCGGCCTGACGACCGCCGGTCCGCAAGCGCCGCTCGATGGCTCGAGCGGCTGCTCACGCCCGGCGCGCCCGTGGGGGGGGCGACCACGCCGCGGCAACGACTGCTCCTCTCTCCGAAGGAGACACGCCGGCGGCCCGCGCTCCGTGTTGACGCTCCGCCGAAGTGGCGCGTTGCTCGAGCTGGCGCTTGTGACGGGCGCGGACGGGGCGGGCGAGGGACGCGTCGAGCTCGCCATCGTGACCGGAGAGTAGGCGCCGGCCCGCGCGCCGGCGTGCGATCACGCCCATGACGCGCTCGATGACGCCCTGACCGCAGGGAATTCCTTCGCGTGGGTCCGGCTCGCGACTGATAATCAGCCCGGATGGCCGGCGTTTCCTGCGCGCTCGACCATGCGAGGACCCGGGTGACGCCCGCGCGGTTCGCGGGTTCCGCCGCCCGGCTCGCGCGCCTGTCGGCGATGCTGCTGGCCTGCGCGGCCTGGAGCCTGGCGCCGATCGGGACGGCCGCGGCGCCCGTCCCCTCCGTCGCGACCGGCGACCTGCCGGCGATCCAGAGGGCCGGCGTGCTTCGCCTCCTGGTCACCGCGCCGGAGCAGCTCCAGCGCGCCGGCGACCCCAAGAAGGAGGAGCTGGCCCTGGCGGTGGCGTTCGCGCGGAAGCTCGGGCTCCGCGCCGTCCCCGTCGTGGTCTCGGATCGAAGCCAGCTCATCCCCGCCCTCCGGGCGGGACGGGGGGACATCGTCGTCGGGTCGCTGGCGATCACGCCGGAGCGCGCGGAGCAGGTCGCGTTCTCCCGGCCGGTCCGCTACGTCGCGCAGCAGGTTGTCGTGCCGAAGGCGGACCGGAGCCTCAGGCGGCCGGCGGATCTCGCGGGGAAGACCGTGACCGTCCGCGCCTCGAGCTCCTACGCCTCGACCCTCGCCCGGCTCCAGGCGCGGGTGAAGGGCGTCGAGATCAAGCCCGCCCGGGAGACCGAGGACACGTTCGATCTGATCCAGAAGGTGGCCAGGGGCGAGGAAGCGATCACGGTGGCGGATTCGGACATCCTGGCGGCGGCCCTCACGTTCGAGCCCGGCGTGAAAGCGGCGTTCACCCTGGCCGAGCGCGACGCGATCGCCTGGGGAGTCCGCAAGGAGAACTCCGCGCTCAAGGCCGCGCTCGACGCCTTCCTCGTGGAGCGGGCGCTGACCGGGTACAAGGATCGCTCTGTCCGGGCGGACCTCGAGGCCATCCGCAAGCGCGGGGTGCTGCGGGTCCTCACCCGGAACTCGAGCACGACGTACTTCCTCCACCGCGGAGAGGAGCTCGGCTTCGAGTACGAGCTGGTCCGCGAGTTCGCGCGCACGCTCGGCGTGCGGCTGGAGATGGTGGTCCCCCCGTCGCGCGAGGCGCTCGCCGCGTACCTCCGGGAAGGCAAGGGCGACCTGATCGCGGCGGGGCTCGCGGTGACGCCCGAGCGGCGTCGGGAGTTCGCCTTCACGGCTCCCTACAACTGGGTGAGCGAGATCCTGGTGGTGCCGGCGAAGGACCGGACCACCAAGAGCCTGGCCGACCTGCGCGGCCGGAAGATCGCCGTGCGGCGCTCGTCCAGCTACTACCAGGCGCTCGCGCCGCTCCAGGCCCAGCACGGCTTCGAGATCGAGCCGGTGCCCGAGGAGGAGGAGACCGAGGACATCCTGGAGGCGCTGGGGGAGGGCAAGCTCGCTGCCACCGTGGCCGACTCGAACATCGTCGATGTCGAGCTCACGTACAGCGACGCGATCCGCGGCGCTGGTCCGATCGACGATCCCCGGGAGATCGCCTGGATGCTCCGGAAGGACCAGCCCCAGCTCCGCGCCGCCGCCGACCGGTTCATCCGGCGGATCTACCGGAGCACCTTCTACAACCTCACGGTGACCAAGTACTTCAGGAACGAGCGGCTGATGCGGACCGCCGCGAGCGAGGAGCGCTCGGACAAGGCGGGGCAGCTCTCCCCCTACGACCCCCTGGTCAAGAAGTATGCGACGATGTACGAGTTCGACTGGCGGCTCGTCACGTCCCAGATGTACCAGGAGTCGCGCTTCGACCCGAGGGTGCGGAGCTGGGTCGGGGCGCTGGGATTGATGCAGGTGATGCCGCGAACGGCTCGGGAGCTCGGCGTCCGCGACGTGCGGCAGCCCGAGCAGGGGATCCATGCCGGCGTGAAGCTGCTCGCGCGATACCACGCGATGTACCAGGAGCCGGAGATCGGGGAGCAGGACCGCCTGCGCTTCACGCTCGCCGCCTACAACTGCGGCCCGGGCCACGTGGCCGACGCGCGCCGCGTGGCCGCCGACCTCAAGCTCGACCCGAACCGCTGGTTCGGCCAGGTCGAGAAGGCGATGCCGCTCCTCGCCAAACCGCGATTCGCGCGGACCGCGCGCTACGGGTTTTGCCGGTGCGGCGAGCCGGTGAAGTACGTCAGCGAGGTCCAGCGCCGGTACGAGTCCTACTCGAGCCTGATCGCCCTCAACTGATCGTCGTGCGCACGCGGTCCGCGCGGCCGACGCGGGAGACGTGACGGATGTTCCCGTACCGGGACGAGAACGAGACCATCCGCACGCCCTACACCACCTTCCTGCTGATCGCCCTCAACGTCGTGGCGTGGCTGTTCGTCCAGGGTGCGGGCACGCCCATGGCGCTCGCGCGGTCCATCTGCGACCTCGGGCTGATTCCGGGCGAGCTGACGCTGAGCGTGCCGCCCGGGACGCGGTTCCCGATGGGCGGCGGCCTGGTGTGTCTGACCGATCCGGGCCGACAGACGGCGCACGTCCTGACGTCGATGTTCCTGCACGGCTCGTGGATGCACATTCTCGGGAACATGTGGTTCATGTGGATCTTCGGGAACAACGTCGAGGACGCAATGGGCCGGCTCCGGTTCGTCGCCTTCTACCTGCTCACCGGCATCGCGGCCGCCCTCGCCCAGGTCTTCCTCACCCCGGCCTCGGCGGTGCCGATGGTGGGCGCCTCCGGGGCGATCAGCGGCGTGATGGGCGCCTACATCGTGCTGTATCCGCGCGTCCGCGTCTTCATGCTCCTGGTGCTCGGATTCTACGTGACCTCGATGGCCTGGCCGGCCTGGATGATGCTCGGGTACTGGCTTCTCCTCCAGTTCGTGAGCGGGCTGACGGTGATGGACAAGGAGGGCGGAGGTGTCGCGTTCTGGGCGCACTTCGGCGGGTTCGTGGCCGGCGCGGTCCTCGTCAAGCTGTTCGCGCGGTCGGACTACCTGGCCGAGCACCAGGCGCGGCAATGGCGACCGCAGCGACTCGGGTTCGGGTCCTCGATCGATCGCTGAGCACCTCGCCGGCGCGCGCTCCGACGCGCGGCCGCCGGCGGCCGTCGTTGACGGTCCCCGGAGCGGGGGCTAGACTGCCCTCGAGCGATCGATCATGAGCAACCGGGTTCGGAGCGTGGTGTCGGGTCTCGTGGCGATCGCCGCCCTCTCGGGCCTCACGGCATGCAGCTCCACCCATCTCACTGACGTCTGGCGCGATCCCGCGTACTCCGGTGGGCCCTTCCACGAGGTCGCCGTGTTCGTGCTGGGCACCGACGACGCCGTGCGGCGCCTCGTCGAGGACGAGGTCGTCCGGCGCCTGCCCATGAGCACCCGCGGCATCGGGAGCTACGGCATCGTGCCCGACGCCGATCGGGGCGACATCGGCAAGGCCCGGGAGCGGCTCCGCGCCGGCGGGTTCGACGGCGTCCTGATCGCACGGCTGGTCGGCGTAGAGGGGCCGGTGCCGTGGTCGACCGGCAGCCTCCAGCAGGTGCCGATCTCGTACCGGACCCTCGAGAACTACTACGTGAGCTCGACCCAGGAAGCCGAACGGGCGAGCGCGCTCCGCACCCCCACCGTCGTCCGCGTCCAGATGAACGTGTATGTGGTTCCCTCCGAGGCGCTCGTCTGGTCGGCGTCCAGCCGGACGTTCAATCCCGAGGCCACGCGCGACGTCGCCGGGGACGTGGCCAAGCTCGCGGTCGAGGACCTCCAGCGGGCAGGGATCCTAGCCGCGGAGTGACCCATCGCGGGGGCCGCGAGCCCCCGACAGCGTGTACGCCGGCCGGCCACCCTCCCTGCCGGCCCGACCGCGACCGACTCGAGCAGGCCTGGCTCCGCCGAGCCATCGCATGCGTGGAGCGCGCCGGCCCCTGACGCGGACCACCGGGTCGAGGTGGTCCGCGCGGAGCGGGGCCGGCCCGCTACGCCTTCGGCGCGAGGCCGAGCCGGAGCTCCAGGACGGTCCGGACCTCCTTGGCGGTGTCCCGCCAGAGGCTCTTGTCGGGCGTCGGGGTGGCGTAGGCTGCCTGGACCTGCGCCCGGAACTCCTGCAGCGCCGCCTCCTGCTTGTCCTGCGGCGCGATGTCGGTCGTCTTGGAGCGGATGGCGAACGAGCGCTGGGTGGCGGTGTGAGGCCGCTCGATCCAGCGCGCCACCTCGTTCCAGTCCTGGTCGAAGAAGACGACGACGGGAATCGACCGGTAGCCGTTGTTGAGGTAGATGTCCGTCAGGTCGAGGTTCTGATCGCGGAAGAAGACGCGCAGCTCGCAGTGCGGCATGGCCTCGACGATGCGCGCCAGCATCGGTGAGTTGCGGTGCACGTCGCCGCACCAGTTCTCCGCCAGCATCAGCGCGTAGCGCACCTGACGGATGCCCGAGAAGAAGCGCTTCTCCTCCTCGGTCAGGGATGCGTGCTTGTAGTTCTCCTCGGTGCGCGCCCGGGTGTCGCCCATCTGGGCCAGGTAATCCTTCCAGGTCATGCCGGTGGCGAAGCGCTTGGCATCGAGCGGGATCTTGAGCTGCGCCATGTTCGGGCTCTCCTTTGCGATCGGGTCAGATGTGCGGGGTCTTCAGCCTTCGACCCTCGGATCGATGGTAGCAGACGGCGCGGGTCATCGGGGATCGCCTCGGGCGGCGCCGCGGACGGCCTCGAGCACCTGGGCGGGGTGCTTCGCGGCGTCGGCCACGCGCTTCCAGTGCTTGCGGACGGTGCCGTCGGGGCCGATCCAGACGGTCGAGCGGATCACGCCCGTGGTCTTCTTGCCGTAGAGGATCTTCTCGCCGTAGGCCCCCCAGGCCGTCATGACCTTCCGCTCGGGATCGGAGAGAAGCGGGAAGGGCAGCCTGTACTTGCCGGAGAACTTCGTGTGGGACGCGACACCGTCAGCGGAGACGCCGAGGACGACCACGCCGGCCTTCTGGAGGTCCTTCCAGACGTCCCGGAATCCGCAGGCCTCCTTGGTGCAGCCGGGCGTGTCGTCCTTTGGATAGAAGTAGACGATCACGTTCTTGCCCGCGAGCTCGGCGAGGGAGACGCGCCGCCCCGAGCCGTCCTCGAGCGTGAAGTCCGGCGCCTTCCGGCCTTCGACGATCTGCGACACGGTGCCTCCTGTCCTCGGGCGCCGGGCCGACGGCCGTCCCCGGCGCCGGCCGATCAGGCGCGGCGGACGCTGAGCGTGACCACCGGCGCCAGGGTATTGTGCACGATGCAGCTGGGCTCGGCGATCGTGATCAGCTTGTCGAGAACGTCCGGCGCGAGCGCATCTCCCCGAACCTCGAGCTCGATCGCCTCGAACCGCGGCGGAGCGGCGGCGAGTGTCCCGCGCACGGTCACGTGCAGGCCCTCCCCATGGAGGCCGCGCGCCGCTGCGGCGGCGACGAGGTTGCTCATGAAGCTTCCGCCGAGCCCGGCCAGCAACAGCTCACCGCCCATGGGCCCCGATCGAGGCCGCCCTTCGTGGTCGGCCGGTCGACCAGCACCCGGTGCTCGCGGATGGCGCCCTCCGACGTCGGGGTGCCGTGAATCTGCGTGACGACGGCGACAAGGTCCGGCATGGTGTCCTTCCGGAGCATGAATGAGCCGCCCGTCTCGCCGATGGGAGACGAGGACCCTCACGAGGTTCGATGGTCCCGACGGCCTTCGGGATTCCGCGGCGGGCCGGCCCGGCGAAGTCCGGCCGGCGGCTATGGTACCCTGAGCGCGTGCTCGGCCGGCGCCCGCCGGCCGACCCGTTCATACACCGCAAGGAGGCGTTCGTGCCGATCAGAGTGGGAGATCGTCTGCCGGAGGGCACCCTCACGGAGTTCTACGAGCAGGAAGCCCCGGGCTGTAGCGTCGGCCCGAACAGCTTCAAGGTGTCGGACCTGGCCAAGGGGCGGCGGATCGTCCTCTTCGGGCTGCCGGGAGCGTTCACCCCGACCTGCTCGGCCAAGCACGTGCCGGGTTACGTCAGCGCCCACGACCGCCTCCTCGCGAAGGGGATCGACGAGATCTGGTGCCTGTCGGTCAACGACGCCTTCGTGATGGGCGCCTGGGGACGCGACCAGAAGGCCGGCGGCAAGGTCCGCATGATGGCCGACGGCAGCGCGATCTACACGAAGGCCCTCGGGCTCGAGATGGACCTGACGGCCCGCGGCATGGGCGTCCGATCACAGCGCTACTCGATGCTGATCGACGACGGCGTCGTGAAGGCGCTGCACGTGGAGCAGCCGGGGAAGTTCGAGGTCAGCGACGCCGATACGATGCTGCGCAGCCTCGCCTGACGGGCGCCGCCTCTGTGGCCGGCCTCCCGATCTCCCGCCCCCCGGGGGCGGCCCGAGCCGTCGACCCGACGCGCTGCGCCTGAGGCGGCCCGCCGGAGGCGCTGATGACCGGCGCTGACGGCGGTGCCGGGTCCCCGCCCGAGCCGGAGTGGGCGAGCTGGCCGGACGAGCGCCTCCTCGATCTCCGGCTCCGCGATCTCGGACTGACGATTCGGCCGGGGGAGCTGGCCGACCGGATCGACCAGCTCTACGACGAGCTCAAGAACCTCGGCCTTCGCTTCCGTCCCCACTTCTGGCTCTCCGACGAGTGGTACTGCCCCGACGGCGTGCCCGGCGTCGCGATCCCGTTCTACCTGGCCCACCCGCGGCTCGGCCGGCTTGAGCTGGCGTACATGCTCGAGGTCGAGGGGGGCACGCCCGAGTGGTGCATGCGGCTCCTGCGCCACGAGACCGGCCATGCCATCGAGAACGCGTATCGCCTCCGGCGACGCCGAGCCCGACAGAAGCTGTTCGGCAAGTCGTCCGAGCGCTACCGCGACTACTACGTCCCGCGGCCGTACAGCCGCCGCTTCGTCGTGCACCTGGAGCAGTGGTACGCGCAGAGCCATCCCGACGAGGACTTCGCCGAGACTTTCGCGGTGTGGCTGGCGCCCGATTCGAACTGGCGCGAGCGCTACGCGGGGTGGCCCGTCCTGAAGAAGCTCGAATACGTGGACGCGACGATGCAGGAGATCGCGGCGGAGCGGCCGCTCGTCGTCTCGCGGGCCCGCGTCGATCCCCTCTCGCGCCTCCGGAAGACCCTGCGCCAGCACTACGAGGAGAAGCGGCGTCACTACGGGCTCGACGAGGACGTCTCCTACGACCGCGACCTGCGCCGTCTATTCTCCGCCGCGCCGGAGTTCAGGGACCGGCCGCCCGCCGCCCAGTTCCTCGGTCGCATCCGGCGCGAGGTGCGGCGCCGGGTGGCGCAGGGCACGGGCGTCTACCAGTACACGATCGACCAGGTGCTCGGGGACATGATCGACCGCTGCCGGGAGCTGGGCCTTCGGGTGGCGGTGCCGGAGGACCGGGCGAAGCTCGACTTCACCATCGCCCTCACGGTGCAGACGATGAACTACCTCCACAGCGGGCGCCACCGCATCGTGCGATGAAGCCGCTGCGCGTTCTCGCGCTCATGCACCGGGACCTCGTGCCGCCGGACGATCCGGGGGACGCCGACGTCTTGTCGGCGCCCTGGAAGACCGAGTTCGACGTCGTCAGCACGCTGCGAGAGCTGGGGCACGAGGTGCGGCCGCTCGGCGTGCGCAGCGACCTCGGCGTCGTTCGCGAGGCGATCGAGGAGTGGCAGCCCCACATCGCCTTCAACCTTCTCGAGGAGTTCGATGGCGTCGCGACGTACGACCAGAACGTCGTGGCGTACCTCGAGCTCCTCCGCGTCCCTTACACGGGGTGCAACCCGCGCGGCCTCATGCTGAGCCGAGACAAGGCGCTCTCGAAGAAGGTCCTCGCCTACCACCGGATCCCGTGCCCGGACTTCGCGGTCTTTCCCCTCGGGCGCGCGGTCCGACGGCCGCGACGCCTGTCGTTCCCGCTGATCGTGAAGTCCTTGACCGAGGACGCGTCCCTCGGGATCTCCCAGGCGTCCGTCGTCGAGAACGACGACAAGCTCCGCGAGCGCGTGGCGTTCATCCACGAGAGCCTGGGGACCAGCGCGATCGTCGAGCGCTACATCGAAGGCCGCGAGCTGTACGTGAGCGTGGTCGGGAACCGCCGGCTCAGCGTGTTCCCGGTCTGGGAGCTCCGGATGGAGGGGCTGCCCGACGAGGCGCGGCCGATCGCGACCCAGCGGCTCAAGTGGAGCCGGCCGTACCAGAAGAAGTACGGGATCCAGTGGGGCGAGGCGCGCGGGCTGCCCGACCCCGTCGCCCGGCGGGTCCAGGACCTCGCCAAGCGGATCTACCGCACCCTCGGGCTCAGCGGCTACGCGCGCATCGACTTCCGGCTGGACGCCAACCAGGGCACGTTCGCGCTCGAGGCGAACCCGAATCCCGAGATCGCGTACGGCGAGGAGCTGGCGGAGTCCGCGGAGAAGGCCGGCCTGTCCTACGAGGGTCTCCTCCAGCAGATCCTGAGCCTCGGCCTCCACTGGCGCCACGACGTCTACGCGTAGCGCGCCGGCGTTCGTCCCGCGCGCGCCGCGTGTCGGACCCGCCCCGGCGGCGATCGCTCCCTTCCAGGCGCGCGGCCGACTTCCCCTTGCCCGGAAATGCCCGGAGGGGCCGCGACGAAGGGTAGAGTGGGGCCCGATGCGGCGCCCCTTCCTCTCCCGGGCCTGGACCGTCCCGCTCCTGGCATCGCTCGTCACCGCCGCCGTTTACATGCCGGTGATCCGGGGCGGGTTCGTCGACTGGGACGACGTCACGCTGCTGGTTCGCAACGCGGCGTACCGCGGGTTCGGCGCCCGTGAGCTGTGGTGGATGCTCACGTCCGACCGGCTCGGGCACTATGCCCCGGTCACCTGGCTCTCGTTCGCGCTCGACTACGTCGTGTGGGGCCTGACGCCCTTCGGCTTCCATCTCACGAACCTTCTGCTCCATGCCGCCAACGCCGGCCTCGTGGCCCTCGTGGCCCGGCGGCTCCTCACCCGGACCCTGGCGCTGCCCGCGCCGGCGCTGGCGGTCGGGGCGGGCGCGACTGCGCTGCTGTTCGCGCTCCATCCCCTCCGCGTCGAGACGGTGGCGTGGATCACGGAGCGACGCGGTCTCCTCTCCGCCTTCTTCTTCCTCATGAGCGTGCTCGCCTACCTCGACGCGGTGGCGGCGTCGCGCCGCGGCCGGCTCGCGCTTCTGACGGCCTCCGTCGTCACCTTCGTGCTGGCCCTTGGTGCGAAGGCGAGTGTCCTGACGCTTCCCGCCGTCTTGCTCCTGCTCGATGTCTACCCCCTGCGTCGTCTCCCGCTCGAGCCGCGCCGATGGCTGGACCGGGATCTCCGGCATCTCTGGGTCGAAAAAGCTCCCTACGCACTCTGCGCCGTCGCGAGCGCCGTCGGCGTCCGCTTTGGGCTGATCGGCGTCACCGATGTGGTGCTCCTGCCCATCCCTGCGTGGCTCGGCAAGGTCGCCGAGGGGCTCTGGTTCTACACGTACCGGACGGCCGTGCCCGTCGGCCTGTCCCCGCTCTACGAGCTCCCGCCGGAGCTGAGCCTCACGGCGCCGCGGGCCCTGGTGGGCGTCGCCGGGGTGGCGGTGCTCTCGACGGTCGCCTGGGCGAGCCGCCGCGCGTGCCCCGGCCTCCTCGCGGCCTGGCTCTACCAGCTCATCATGCTCGCGCCCTTCATGGGCATCACCCACGCCGGCTACCAGCTGTTCGCCGACCGCTACAGCTATCTCGCGGGCCTCGGATGGGCCCTGCTAGGCGGGGCGCTCGCGGCCACGCTGGTGCGCGCGTGGAGCGCGGGGCGCCTCGGTCCGAGGGCGGCCGGGCTCGGGGCCGCCGTCGGCCTGGCGGTGTTGATGGTGCTCGTGGCGTTGACCACTCGGCAAATCGCCGTGTGGCGCGACACCGGGACGCTGTGGAGGCACGCGATCGCCATCGAGCCCGACTGCTCCGTCTGTCACTCCCAGCTTGGCAGCTACCTCCTGGCGCGCGGCGCGCCCCAGGCGGCGCTCGCGCACTTCGAGCGCACCGTGGTTTTGAGACCTGACCGCGTGCGCGTGCGGATTCCGATGGCCGAGGCGCTCGTGGAGGTCGGTCGCCTCGACGAAGCCGTGACGGAGCTCGGGCGCGTGCTCGATCGCTACCCGGCGTACCTCCCGAGCCGGATCCTCCTCGCGGAGACCCTGGTCCGGCTCGGCCGAGTGGAGGAGGCCGCCGCCGAGCTGCGCGGGGCCGTCGGCGCCGGAAGCCCCGAGGAGGTCGCGACGTACCTCAGGGAGAGGCTCGCGCGCGAGCCCGGGTCTACCGTGGCCCACGCCGGGCTCGTCTACGCCTATCTCGCGCTCGAGCGGCCCGACCTCGCCCGGGCGGAGCACGATGCGCTGGCGCGTGTGAGCCCGCTCGCCGAGCGGCTGGCCGGACCGCGCCCTCGCTGAGCCAGGTCGCGAGCGCTCAGCCGACCCGCGGATGCCGGCGGTGCCAGTCGGTGCGAGCCTGGTACGCGCGCGCCGCGGCGAGAATCGTGTTCTCGCTCCACGCGCGTCCCACGAACTGGAGGCTCGTCGGCAGCCCGTGCTCGCCGAAGCCGTCGGGGACCGCCACCGCCGGCAGCCCCGCCGCGTTGCCCACCGCGCCGGTCGGGTCCAGGACGGTCCCGCCGAAGGCGCTGCGGAACGGCTCGTCGAGGCGGCCCGCCACCGTGAAGCGTCCCGGGGCGACCAGGGCGTCGAGCCCCGAGAGGATCCGGTCGGCCTCGCGCGCCACCACCGCCCTGAGCCGGAGCGCCTTGATGTAGTCCTTCGCCAGGATCGCGTCCCGCGCGTAGAGCCCGTACCGGTCCTCGGGCGCCGTCAGCTCGGCGAGAGCGCCGCTCTCGACTAGGCCCTCGAGGGCGCTCGCCGCCTCGGCGAAGAGGATCGTGCGCGTGATGGCCTCGTAGGGGAGGGCCGGGAGCGTGACGTCCTCCACGGTGCCGAGCGTCCGCAGGACATCGAGCGCCTCCTCGAAGCGCGCCCGCACGTCGGCGTCCGCCACGTTCGCCGCCGCGCGGAGGACGCCAAACCGGAAGCGCCGGCCCGGCGGGTCCTCGGCCTGGTACCGGAACGGGCGGTCCTCGGCGCTGGAGTCGAGCGGATCGAGACCCGCGATCGCCTCCAGCACGAGGCCGCAGTCGTCCGCGGTGAGCCCGAGCAGGCCGACCTTGTCGAGGCTCCAGCTGAGGGCCATCGCGCCGTGGCGGCTGACGCGGCCGAGAGTGGGCCGCAGCCCGGTCACGCCGCAGTTCGCGGCCGGAGAGACGATGGAACCCCACGTCTCGGAGCCGAGCGCGAAGGGGACCAGCCCGGCCGCGACCGCGGACGCCGAGCCGCTGGACGAGCCGCCGCTCCACGCGTCCTCGCCCCACGGGGACCGTCCGGGTCCGGTGAACGACGCCCGAGGCTGGCGGTAGCCCGCTCCACCCGCCAACTCGACCATGGCGAGCTTCGCCACCAGGATGGCGCCCGCCGCCTCGAGCCTCCGGATCACCGTGGCGTCGGCGTCGAAGAGCTGGCCGCGGAGCGGGGCCGCTCCCCAGGTCGTCGGGATGCCGCCCGCCGTCGCGAACAGGTCCTTCGCGCCGTAGGGAATGCCGTGGAGCGGACCCCGCCAGGCGCCGGCCGCGATCTCGGCCTCGGCGCGCCGGGCCTCCCGGAGCGCCCGCTCGCGTGTCACGGTGACGACCGCGTTGTAGCGAGGGCCCAGGGTCTCCAGCCTCTCCAGGAACCGCTCCGTCAGGCCCACCGGCGAGACCCGCCGCGCGCGGACGAGGGCCGCGAGCTCGCGCAGGGGGAGGAACACCGGGTCGAGAGTCACGGCCGCTGGGGGAGGTCGGGCATGCGGGGAAGGAGGGGGCCCTCGCCGTTCTCGAGCCGCACCGCCCGGAGGGCGCGCGCCCCCTCGACCATCGCGGCCACTCCGGTCCGGACCGCCTCCAGCTCCGCGGGCGCGAGGCGGTCGCCATAACGCGCTCGCACGAGCGCGAAGAGGAGATCCGCTTCGCCCTGTGCCGCCGCTCCTTCGCTCATGACGTGGCCTCCGTCCCTCCGTGATCGTGTCGGCTCTCGTCGCCGCGCGATCACGCCGCCGGTCATGATAGGCGCCGGCTTCCGGGGCGACAAGCGCGAGGCAAACCGGCTCAACCCCCGGCTCACGCGGCACTTGCGCACCCTGCCCGCCAACTCTACCCTCACTCGGGTGCGGCGCGGGACGGTCCCGAGCCGCGATGGGGAGGGACCGTTCACCGTGGCCTTCTACGAGCGCTTCCTGCGCCGTCTGCCCGTGCGCCGCCTGGCGCCTCGGCAGGACGGGCAGCCGCTGGACGCCACGGCGTCCGGGCACATCCGTCGCGTGGACCGGATCCTGATGGCGACGGCCGCGTGCCTCGCGGTGCTCGGCTTCCTCGGCTACTACCTGCCGGTCTACCGCGCCCCCGACCTGTTCCCGGCCGTCACGGTCCGCGTGCCGCTCTTCGGAGGCGCGCTGCGTCTGCCGTGGGGCGAGCTCGCCTGGGCCGTCATCCTGACCACCGTCGAGCTGTTCCTGCTCACGCTGCTGAACATCGTCGGGGTCCACGAGATCGCCGTCGCGACGGGTTTCCTGACGCCCGAGACGAAGCGGGACCGCGTGCCCGCGCTCCTGTCGATCGGGCTGGAGCGGAAGACCACCGAGGTCACCCGCTACGGCATCGATCCCTTCGAGGGGCTCCACCCGTGGATGCTGTTCCTGTTCAACCTCGTCCTCCGCCTCAAGGGATGGCTTGCGAACCAGGCGGTCCGCTACCTCGTCCGCCTGCTGCTCGGCCGCTACGCGGTGCGCGCGCTGCTCGATTTCGCGGGCGTGCCGCTCTACATGGCGATCAACGCGTACGCGACCCACGCCGTCCTGCGGGAGGCCAAGGTCGTCCTGATGGGTCCCGAGGCGATCCGCGAGCTGGTGCGGCGGGTGTCGGGGCGCGCCCTGTCCGTCGCCGACCGCGCCCTCGTCTACGACACGCTCCAGTACATCGCGGTGAGCAAGCGTGACTTTCACCAGAACCACTATCTCCTGACCAAGGTGCTGCTGGAGCTCTGGCGCGTGCCCGTCGAGGCCCGGCACCCCCTGCCCGGGGACTACCTCGAGCGGCTCCAGGCCGCGCCGCCGCCGGCGCGAGCGCTCTGCCAGGCGCTCATCCTGTCCGGGTTCGTCCTCGACGGCCAGTTGTCCCGCCGCGAGCTCCGGCGCCTCGACGCGATGCACCGTCTCGGGATCATCCCCGACCGTGCGGCGGACGTGAGGCGCATGGTGCGCCGGTTCCTCAAGGGTGGCGGGCTGCCCCTCGACGACCTTTCGCGGCGTTCCGAGCCGCAATAGTGGGTGCTGTCATCCGATCGCCAGGCCTGTACGTCGCGACCCGACGGGAACTCGGCGGCTTTCGGATCGAGGCGGATGGGCGCCGGGCAACGCGCGACAGGCGCCGGTTCGCCGCCCGGCCGGCGCCCGACTGACCCGTGCCGGGCGCCGCGCCCGTCAGGTCCAGGTCTCGGGCGGAAGCACCGTGATGCCGAGGCCGGGACCGTCCGGCACCACCAGTCGCCCGCTCGCGATCCGGAGCGGCGCCTCCAGCAGGGCCGTGGACGCCTCGTGCATGTCCGGCTGATACTCGATCCAGCGTAGGTTGGGCATCGCGGCGCCCACCTGGAGGCTGGCCGCGACGTACGGCCCGAGACCCAGCCCGCAGTGGAGGGCGACTGGCCGGTGGAAGGTCTCGGCCAGGATGCCGATCTTGCGGACCTCGCTGATGCCGGCCCGGCCGACGTCGGGCTGGAGGAGGTCGACCGCGCCGGCCTCCAGGAAGGGCCGGAACTGCCAGCGGGTGCGCTCGGCCTCGCCGACGGCGACGGGCAGGTCGAGGGCGCGGGCGATCTCGGCGTGGCCGGCGACGTCCTCGACCGCCGTGGGCGTCTCGAGGAAGCCCACGCCGAGCTCCTCGAGCGCGCGGCCGAGCCGGATCGCGCCCGGCACGTCGTAGCGCCACTGCACGTCCACCAGCAGCTCGACGTCCGACCCCAGGGCCTCGCGGAAGCGCCGCGCCTCCGTCACGTCCGCCTCCATGCCCCGGCCCAGGAAGAGCTTCACCGCTCGGAACCCGGCCGCCGCGTGCTGCCGTGCGTCCTCGATGCGCTCCTCGACCGTCGCCCCGCGGGGGCCCGAGAGGTAGGTCGGCAAGCCGGCGGCGGGCGGGACGGCCCCGCCGAGCAGCCGCCACACCGGCTCCCCCCGGACCCGGCCGTTCAGGTCCCACAGCGCCTGGTCGACGCCGGCGATGGCGTCGAGCATGAAGCCCGTGGTCTGACCCCGGTCGTGCATGGCCTCGTACATCTCCAGCCACAGGGCGTCCACCTCGCGCGCGTCGCGCCCGACCACGACGGACGCCAGGAGACGCTCCACGAGCACGCCGACTGCCTCCGGCGCCACCGGAGCCTGACTCTCACCCCAGCCCTCGACGCCGTCCTCGGTGCGGACGCGGACGAGCAGCGACTCGATGTGATCCGAGTAGAGGGCCCGGTACGGCGCGACCCGGTGGTAGGGCGCGTCCGCGGGGCCCAGCCGCGCGCCCTGGAGCCCGGCGGTGCCGACGTGGGCGCGGCCCGGCCGGCGGAGGTGGAGCGGGAACGCCCGGAGCTCGCGGATCCGCATCAGTCGGTCCTCACGGGCGCGCGCCCCGCCATGATGTCGAGGATCGCCAGCTCCTCGAGCGTCCGGGCCAGCTCGTCCCGGGTCAGGTCGTCCAGGTCCGGGACCGGGCCGCGGGTGTAGCTCGTGGCGATGACGCCCGCCCGCCGCAGGATCTCCTTCACGAGACGCGGCCCGAGGCCGGGCTGGTTGGTGACGCGGATGAGGGGAAAGTAACGCTGGAAGACGCGCCGGGCGGCGGCCGCGTCTCCCCGCTGGAAGGACGTCCAGATCGCGCGGTAGACCTCGGGCATCAGGGCGGCCGGCATCGCGCCCTGGGCCCCGGCCGCCAGCTCCTCGAGCAGGAAGACGCCGGCCATGCCGCCCAGCACGGTGAGCCC
>DATBGA010000023.1:0-16834 GCA_036558225.1 Candidatus Methylomirabilota bacterium
GGGCGTGCGCGCCCGGGTGCTGGAGTGGAGCGCCGCCCAGGGCTTCCGGGTGCTGTACGACACGAGCGGCCGGTACCTGCGGGTGGTGCGGGTGGCAGCCGAGACCTGGCTCCTCGAGCAGGATGCCGGGGAGAACGAGCCGTTCGAGCCCGAGATCCGACGCCTGGTGTGGGACGGGGAGCGCTTCCGGGACGGCTCACGCCTGAGAGTGCCACGGAGCGTCGGCGTCTATGGCCTCGCCCTGATGCGGCTGACCGGAAACCCCGAGCCGGAGGTCGTGGCCTTCACGGACGACTACCGGCTGACCGTGTGGACCGCCCGCGGCCAGCGCCTTTGGACGAGCCCGGATCCGCTGGGCGGCTCGGCCATCACGTTCGAGTACATTCCCGTCGTCGGCATCCACAGCCAGGCGGGCGCGGACTCCAACGTGGGGCGCATCGCCGGGCGGGTGGTGCCCCTGCCGGCGACGCTGCCCGGGGTCACGCCAGGGGCGGAGATCCTCGTCTACGAGAACCTCCTTCCCGCGCTCCAGCAGGGCCGCGGGCTCGTCCCCCGACTGGCCGCGACGCTGTTCAACCGCGGCCGGATCCACCGGCTCCGCTGGAAGGATGGGGCCTTCATCCGGGTCTGGCAGAGCGGGGTGACGGAGGGCTACGTCGCCGACTTCGCCTACGGGGACCTCGACGGGGACGGGCTCCCCGAGGTCCTGGTCGGGGTGGTGCCGCGGGGATTCGACCTGGAGACCCTCAACCCCGTCGGACGCCCAAGGGGTCGTATCCTCGTCTACGAGCTCCCCTAGGGGTTGTGTCTAGAGCCCGGGTTCCCGCCCCTTCGACTGCCCTGGAGTCGGGGCGAAACGGGGCTTGACACGGCTTTTCGCCCGGTGCTAGGGTTGCGTCGGCTTTCTGGCATTGTCTCGACGTGTCCCCGGTGACCGACCGGGCAGAGTTCTTCTGTGAAGGGGGGTGGTGGGGGGTCCCAGCGGAGCATCACAGCCCGCGTTTTACCGAATAAGGCACTCATCGTAGTTTCGGTAGTCCACCACAAACGGGCGCCATCCGAAGGGGGTGGCACCGGGAGGTGCGGGTAAATGAAGCGAGCGCTGGCGTTGCTCGTCGGGGGGGTGCTGATCCTCGGATCGGCCCTCGCCGCGCACGCGCAGGCCCCGACCGTAACCTTCGGCGGCCAGATGCGCGTTTACGGCTTCGCATTCAACAACATCACGGATTTCACGGACAGCGGCCCGAACGGGGCCAACCGGGACAGCCAGAGCTTCTACTTCCAGCGCTGGCGTCTCTACACCAACGTCGAGAGCGCCGACAAGAAGGCCAAGGCGGTCTGGGCCATCGAGGTCGGTGACATCACCTGGGGCACCGGTGGTGGTGCGTCCGGCGGCGAGTACCGCAGCTGCACGGGTCGCGCGCCGTTCGTTCCCAACGTGACCGCTACGGTTCCTGCGGGTGGCGTCGCGACGGGCACCCCTGGGACCCCCACGAACGCCACCGTGAACGTGACCCAGCCTGGCGCGAACGTGCGCGTGGGTAACGGCGCCGGCGGCTGTCTCGGCGCCGACGGCGTCAACGTCGAGACCAAGAACGCGTACATCTGGCTCGACACCGGGCAGTGGGTGCCGGGCTCGTCCATCACGCTCGGCATCCAGAGCACCGTCATGATGACCGGACCGTACGGCGGGTTCTTCGACGACGACGCCCCCGCAATCAAGGTCAACATGAAGTTCGACCCGGTCGACGTGGAGCTCTACACGGCCAAGCCCGGCGAGGGCGTGAACGCCAACGCCGACGACACTGACATGTACGTGGCGCGCGTGGGCATCAACATCACCAAGGACATGCGCGCGACGCTCGAGGGCATGCTCGTCGACGAGAAGTCGCTCGCCGGCTCGAACCTCGGCGACACCTTCTGGATTGGCGCCACGTTCGGCGCCAAGCTCGGCACCGTCCAGCTCGACGCGGCCGCGGTCTACGGGCAGCGGCAGTTTGCCCGCGCGGCGTCCGCGGGGACCGGCGATCCGTTCGAGGAGAGCGGGTACGGCGGTTTCGTGACGGCCCAGGTTCCGCTGGGCCCCGTCAACATCTTCGGGTCGTTCTGGTACACGTCGGGTGACGATACGGTCGGGCCGGCGGGCTGCGCGGGCCCTGGCTCGCCTGCCGGTTGTAGCGCTCAGGGGACGGCGCGGACCCTGACGAAGGATTCGGACAAGATGCCGGTGCCGGAGTCCGGTGCCAGCTGGGGCAACGGCCCGTTCATCGCGGAGTGGCTCTTCGGTAACGTCTCCATCGGTGGACCGTCGATCGGTCAGGTCCACTACAACGACAACAGCGGCACGTGGGGCTTCGGTGCCTCGGCGACCTACGCGCTGACGCCGGCGTTCTCGCTCGGCGGCGGCGGGGCGTACGTGCTGGCGACGGACGCGGCTGGCCCGTACGGCGACAGCGTCTTTGAGTTCGACGGAGGAGCAACGTACCGCTTCAACCCGAACCTGGTCTTCAACCTGTTCGGCGGCGTGCTGCTCCCGGACGAGGGCGACCTCGCCTGGGCCGTGACGTTCCGGACGCAGTACTCGTTCTAAGACCTGACCGGTAGCGCGACGCCCCAGGGGGGTGACCCCCTGGGGCGTTTTTCTTCCCCTTGATTCCCGCGGGGGCCGACCAGACAATGGCGCACGAGGGGTGTCCAGCCATGCCAATCACGGGGCGTCGCGCCGCGGTCTCCGGCCTCGTCCTGGCCACGGTCCTCGGGATGGCCGTCGCCTTCCCAGGCCACGCGCAGGCGCCTCCGCGCGTCGTCCGGGTCGCGCTGCTCCCCCAGTGGGTCGTCCAGCAGCACCGCTCGCTGCCGACATTGTCGGAGGCCCTTGAGGGCGGCGTCGTCGACCGGACCGTGTTCGCCTGGCAACGTGGCGTCATCCAGCGGCAGGCGCTGGTGCCGAAGCCGATCCGCGTCGTGCCCGACGCCGCGCCCCTGGGCGGCCGCGGACGGTTCGACATCGCGGTCCGCCCGCCGACCGGCCGGGCGGCGTGGACCGAGATCGAGGTCAGCCAGCCGAACCCGGGCGCCGACGACGTGCTCCTCCTCGAGATCGGCGGCGAGCGCAACACGATCACGCAGGTGCTCGAGACCCTCCTGGTCGCCGAGCCCGGGCGGCCGCTCGTGGAGGTGCCGCTCGCGCGATCGGCCCTCGTGGCCGGCAGCGGCGTGCCGGTCGTCACGGCGATGTTCGACGTGCCGCTCCCGCCGGCGATGGCCCAGCGGTTCCGCCAGGAGGCGGGCCTGGACATCCTGGTCGCCCGGAGCCCCCTCTGGGACGTGCGAAACGGCGACCAGACGTCCAGCGGGCGCGCCGACACCGTGCCGTTCAGCGGCGGCGACTGGCGCGAGGGCGACCGCGTGTTCCTGCGCATCCCCGCGGTCCGGCTTGCCCAGGGCGTGCCCGGGCTGGTGCTCGGATGGAAGGACCGGACGCTCCAGACGGACCCGAGCGCGGACTTCCCACGCCGCTCCGCCCTGCCGTTCCCCGTCATTCGCTGACCGGTGGCGAGGCGAGACGAGTGCCGGCGGTTCGCGAGACGAGCCCGGTGAGCCTCGGCCTGGAGAGGGCCCTCCGGGAGCGCCTCCTGCACCTCGTCGGTGACGCGCTCCAGGCGTGCGAGGCGGAGATCAATCGCGAGCTCGCTGACTCGCCGGTCCAGCTCGTGCGCGATCTCGGGGAGCACGTCGCACTCGCCGGGGGGAAGCGGCTCCGGCCCATCCTGGTCCTGCTCGGGGCGGCGCTCGGGTCGGATGCGAGCGGGCGCGCGGGGCGCCTCGGGTGCGTCGTCGAGCTCCTGCATACGGCCACGCTGATCCACGACGACGTGGTCGACCAGGCGCCCCTCCGGCGCGGCCGGCCGTCCGCCCACGCCCGCTTCGGGGAGGACGCCGCGATCCTCGTCGGCGACCATTTCTACTCGCGCTGCATGGCGCTTCTGGTGCGGGACGGCGACCTGCGGGTGATGGACGCCCTGGCCGTGGCGATGGTGTCCATGACCGAGGCTGAGGTCTTCCAGCTCGAGCGGAAGCGCGCGGGCCAGCTGTCGGAGGCGGACTACCTCCGCATCATCCGGCAGAAGACGGCCACGTTCATGTCGGCCTGCTGCCGGATCGGTGGCCTCGCCGGAGGGCTGGACGCCGCCGCGGTCGAGGCGCTCGCGACGTACGGCGAGCGCATCGGGATCGCGTTCCAGATCATCGACGACTCGCTCGACTTCGCCGCCGATCCCGGCCGGCTCGGCAAGGCGATCGGCCACGACCTCCTGGAGGGAAAGCGCACCTTGCCCCTCATCGTCACGCTCGACCGGGCGACGGACGGCGAGCGGGCGCGCATCCTGGACGCGCTCGGGCGCCCGGGGCTCCAGGAGGCGGACGTGGCGGACGTCCACCGGCTGGTCAAGGTGTACGACGGCGTCGGCTACTCGGTGGCGCGAGCGTCGGCGTACGCGGAGACCGGCGTCGCCGCGCTGGACCGAGTCGCGGACTCGCCCGCCCGTCAGATCCTGACCCTCATCGCCGAGTACGTGATCCATCGGGATCGATGAGGCGACGCCGGCGGCCGCGCCCGAGCGGCCCGAGCGGCGTCGTCACCCTGCTCACCGACTTCGGCCTCGATGACGCGTACGTCGGCACGGTCAAGGGCGTCCTGCTCTCGATCAATCCCCGGGCCCGGCTGGTCGACCTGACCCACGCGGTGCCGCCGCAGGACATCCGGCGGGGGGCCCTCCTGCTCGAGGCGGCCTGGCGGTTCTTCCCGCGGGGCACGGTGCACCTGGCGATCGTGGACCCCGGCGTCGGCGGCGCCCGCCGGCCGATCGCCGTCGCGGCCGGCGGCCACTACTTCGTCGGCCCCGACAACGGGCTCCTGGGGTTCTGCTTCGACCTGCCCGGTGCCCGCGGCGTCGTGCTGGCGGACCCGCGGTACCATCGGCGGCCGGTCAGCCGGACGTTCCACGGACGGGACGTCTTCGCCCCGGCGGCCGCCCACTGCTCGCGCGGGGTCCGCCTCGGGAGCTTCGGGCCTCCGCTGCGCCGCCCGGTGCGCCTCCCGGAGCCCGCGTCCCGACGCCGCGGGGGCCGCATGGAGGGAGAGGTCCTGCTGGCCGACCGGTTCGGGAATCTCCTGACGAGCCTCGAGGGGCGGGACCTGCCGGGGCCGGTGGCGCGAGGGATCCTGCGGATCGGCGGCGCGCGCGTCCGCGGGCTCGCGAGAACCTACGCCGAGCGTCCGCGGCACGCGCTCGGGGCCGTGATCGACAGCTCGGGGCGGGTGGAGGTCTTCGTGCGCGACGGGAGCGCGCGCCGTCGGCTCGGGCTCGGGCCCGGCGCGCCCGTCAGCTGGACGGGGCCGGGGTCGGCTTCGACGCGGGGGCGTCCGTCGACGCCGGGCCGCTCTTCTCCGCCGCACCGCTCTTCGCGGCCGAGCCATCCGCCCCGGACGACGCCGGCGCGGGGGTCGCGGCCGCGTCGCCGCTCGACTTCTTCTCGGCCTCCATCCCCTTCTTCCGGCCCTCGGAGGGATAGTCGGTGACGTACCAGCCGCCGCCCTTCAGGATGAACGGGGCCGGGGAGAGCAGCCGGTGAATCGGTCCGCCGCAGCGATCACAGGTCGTCAACGGCGCCTCCGAGATGCGCTGCCGCACCTCGAACGTGCGCTCGCACCGGTCGCAACGGTAGTCGTAGGTGGGCAACCCGTTCCCCTCCAACAAAAAGGGCGCGCCTCCGCGCCCTGCCGCTCGACGGCGTCGTAACGCCGTCGCATCGGGAAGTATAGCACTCGGCCCCGGCGGCTGCCAGGCGCGGAGCCTCATCCGCGGGCTTTTCGATTGCGAGCCCGGACCCCCCCTGCTACCATTTCGCTTTGTTCTCGGGCGCTTTCCGACTCGATGTCCGCCGATCCTCTGGAGGGGCCAGATGCTCCGCGCGTTCCAGGACAAGATGCCACGTGTCCACGAAACAGCGTTCGTGGAGGAGAGCGCCCACGTCATCGGCGACGTGGAGCTCGGCGCCCACTCGAGCGTCTGGTTCCAGTGCGTCATCCGCGCCGACGTCAACCGGATCCGCCTCGGGCACCACACGAACGTCCAGGACGGCACGGTGATCCATGTCAACCGGACGGACCCGGTGGAGATCGGCGACCACGTGACGCTGGGCCACGCCGTGCGGCTCCACGGGGCCCGGGTGGGCTCGCACTGCCTGATCGCCATCGGGGCGATCGTGCTCGACGGGGTGGTGATGGAGGACGAGTCCATCATCGCCGCCGGGGCGCTGGTCGCGCCCGGGACGCACATCCCCCGGCGGACGCTCATGATGGGGAGCCCCGCCAAGCCCCGCCGGACGCTGACCGACGCCGACCTCGAGATGATCCACCGGCCCACGAACAACTATGTCCAGCTGATGGAGCGCTACCGCGATGGCGTCTAGGCTGCCGACGGAGCCGCCGCGCGGCATGCGGGACATCCTGCCGGCCGAGGCGGAGCTCCGCGATGCGGCGGCGGAGACGATCCTCGCCGTGTACCGCCGGCACGGCTTTCGGCGCATCGAGACGCCGGCGCTGGAGAGTCTGTCGCTCCTGACCGGCGGCGGGGGCGGCGAGAACGAGAAGCTGATCTTCAAGGTGCTCAAGCGCGGGGACAAGCTCGATGTCGCCGCGGCCGTGACCGAGGCCGACCTGGCGGACCTGGGCCTCCGGTTCGACCTCACCGTGCCGCTCGCCCGCTATTACGCGCAGAACCACGCGAAGCTCCCGGACCCCCTCCGGGCGGTGCAGCTCGGCCCGGTCTGGCGCGCCGAGCGCCCCCAGCGGGGCCGGTACCGCCAGTTCACCCAGTGCGACATCGACATCCTCGGCGTCGCGTCGGAGATCGCCGAGATCGAGCTGATCCTCGCCACCACGGAGGCGCTCGGCGCCCTCGGGCTCGAGGGGCTGACGGTGCGCATCAACGACCGCCGCCTGCTGACCGCGATGGCCGCGTGGTGCGGATTCGCGCCGGAGCGCCACGGGAGCGTCTTCATCACGCTCGACAAGTGGGACAAGCTCTCGCCGGAGGAGATCCGCCGGGAGCTGGCGGAGGCCGGCCACCCGGCGCCGGCCATCGCCCGGATGCTGGATCTCTATGCGACGGCGGCCCCCGCCAGCCTGTCGGCCGTGCAGCGGCAGCTCGGGAACCCGACCGCCGAGGGCGCCTTCGCGGCGCTCGAGCGCATCCTGGGGGCCGTGGGCGCCGCGGCGGCCGGCCGGTTCCGCATCGACTTCGACCCGACGCTCGTGCGGGGCATGGGCTACTACACGGGACCGATCTTCGAGATCCGCTCGTCGAGCTTCGCGGCCGGCTCCATCGCGGGCGGGGGGCGCTACGACGGGATGATCGGACGGATGCTGGGCCGCGCCGTGCCGGCCACGGGGTTCTCCATCGGCTTCGAGCGCGTCGTGGACATCCTCGGACGTGCCGAGGGCGGGGCGGGGCGCGACGACAAGCGGCTCGCCTTCCTCTTCGAGGACGGCGCCCAGGAGCTCGGCGGCGTGCTGCGCGCGGCGCAGGCGCTCCGCGGCCAGGGCTACCTGGTCGCGCTCGAGCGCCAGACGCGGAGCCCCGGCGCCCAGCGCGCGGCTCTCGAGAAGCAGGGATACCACGGCGTGGCCACGGTCGGGCCCGACGGCCGGGCGGACGTGCATTGGTTCGCGGACCGTGCGCTGCGCCGCTCGGGGAGCCGGACATGACGGAGACGTTCGGGGGGATGCGCCGGACCCACTCGTGCGGCGCACTCCGCGCCGCGGACACCGGGCAGATGGTCACGCTCATGGGCTGGGCCTCCCGGCGGCGTGACCACGGCGGCCTCATCTTCCTGGACCTCCGGGACCGCGAGGGCCTGACGCAGCTCGTGTTCAACCCGACGCTCGATCCGGCCGCCCACGAGGCGGCGGGCCGGATCCGGGTGGAGTTCGTGCTGGCGGTGGAGGGCACGGTCGAGCGGCGGCCGCCGGGGACCGTGAACGCCCACCTCGCCACGGGCGAGGTCGAGGTGTCGGTCCGGCGGCTTCGCATCCTGAACGAGTCGAAGCCCCTGCCCTTCCCGCTGGACGAGTCGCAGGAGACGGTCGAGCCGCTTCGGCTCAAGTACCGCTACCTCGATCTCCGCCGCCCGGTGATGCTGGGACATCTCCTGCTGCGGGACCAGGTCTGCCGCGCCACGCGCGACTACCTCCATGGCCAGGGCTTCGTCGAGGTCGAGACCCCGATGCTCACGCGGTCCACGCCGGAGGGCGCGCGGGACTTCCTCGTGCCGAGCCGCCTGACGCCGGGGACCTTCTACGCCCTGCCCCAGTCGCCCCAGCTCTTCAAGCAGATCCTGATGATCGGCGGGCTCGAGCGCTACTTTCAGATCGTGCGGTGCTTCCGGGACGAGGACCTCCGCGCGGATCGCCAGCCGGAGTTCACGCAGATCGACATCGAGGTCGCCTTCCTCGACCAGGACGACTTCCTGCCGATCATCGAGGGTCTCGTCGCGGAGATCTTCCGTCGCGCGAAGAGCCTCGCGCTCGCCCTCCCGTTGCGGCGGCTCACCTGGGACGAGGCGATCCGGCGCTACGGCTCCGACAAACCCGACCTCCGCTTCGGTCTCGAGCTCCGCGACTGCTCCGAGCTGTTCCGGGGCGGGGCGTTCCAGGTCTTCGCCCAGGCCGTCGCCCAGGGCGGCGCGGTGCAGGCTCTCACGGTGCCCGGGACGACGTTCTCGCGAAAGGATCTGGACGACCTCGTGGAGCGCGCCAAGGGCGCCGGCGCGAAGGGGCTCGTCTGGGTGCGCGTGGGCGAGGGCACGCTCCAGAGCCCGGCGGCGCGCCACCTGGAGCCGGTGCGCGACGCGTTCCTCGCGCAGACGGGCGCCAAGGCCGGCGACCTCGTCCTGCTGGTCGCTGACCGGATGCCGCTCGCCGCGGCGGTCCTCGGGCGGCTCCGCGTCGAGCTCGCGCATCGCCTCGGGCTCGTCCCCGTGGGGTCGTACGAGCTCCTGTGGGTGATCGACTTCCCGCTGTTCGAGTGGAACGAGGACGAGCGGCGCTGGGACGCGATGCACCATCCGTTCACGGCGCCCCGGGACGCCGACGCCGCGGCGGGCCTGACGGATCCCGGCGCCGCCCGCGCCAAGGCCTACGACCTGGTCATCAACGGCCACGAGATCGGCGGCGGCTCGATCCGCATCCACTCGCGGGCGCTCCAGCAGCGGGTCTTCGAGCTGCTCGGGATCGGTGAAACCGAGGCGCGGGCCAAGTTCGGCTTCCTCCTGGAAGCCCTCGAGTATGGCGCCCCGCCCATGGGCGGGATCGCGCTCGGATTGGACCGCCTGGTCGCACTGCTGGCCGGGGTTGACTCCATCCGGGACGTCATCGCGTTCCCCAAGACCCAGAAGGGGACGTGCCCCCTGACCGACGCCCCGACGCCGGTCGGTCCCCTGCAGCTCAAGGAGCTCGCCTTGGAGGTCGCGGTGCCCCGCCCCGGGCCCGAGGCACCGGCGGGCCGGGCCGTCGACCGGGACGCGGAACGCCGCGACGTACCGGGAAATTGACACCGTCCGGGCCGTGTGATACGCGAAGAGATGTGAGGGAGGCCGAGAGCCCGCCGCGTGGCTGAGCCCACCACCCAGCGCCTCACGCTCGCCTCCGAGGTCGACCTCGGGGCCCTCTTGGGCCGGAACGACGAGAACCTGCGCCTGCTGGAGGCGGAGCTCGCCCTCCGGATCGTCGCCCGGGGGAACGAGATCACCCTCCGCGGGGACGAGCGGCAGGTGGCCCGCGGCACCCGCATCGTGGAGGAGCTCCTGGCCCGGCTCGGGGCCGGGCTGCCGGTCCAGGCGTCGGATGTCCGCGCCGCCCTCCGCGTCCTCGCCGACGACGCAGACGCCGACCTCAAGAGCATCTTCCTCGACGCCATCCCGGTGCCGTCGCGCAAGAAGCAGATCACCCCGAAGACGCTCAACCAGAAGCGCTACGTCGAGGCCATCCGCGGGCACGACATCGTCGTCGGAATCGGGCCCGCGGGGACGGGGAAGTCGTATCTCGCGATGGCGATGGCGGTCTCGGCGCTGACGCGCCGGGAGGTCTCGCGGATCATCCTGACGCGGCCCGCGGTCGAGGCGGGCGAGCGGCTCGGCTTCCTCCCCGGCGACATGTACGAGAAGGTGCATCCCTACCTGCGGCCCCTCTACGACGCGCTCTACGACATGATGGAGCCGGAGAAGGCCGCCACCATGACCGAACGCGGCGCCATCGAGATCGCGCCGCTCGCCTACATGCGAGGCCGCACGCTGAACGACGCGTTCATCGTGCTCGACGAGGCGCAGAACACGACGTCCGAGCAGATGAAGATGTTCCTGACGCGGCTCGGGTTCAACTCGCGCATGGTCATCACCGGGGACATCACGCAGGTGGACCTGCCGTCGTCGCGGGCCTCCGGGCTCATCGAGATCCAGTCGGTGCTCAAGTCCATCGCCGGGATCCGCTTCGTCTACTTCACCGAGAAGGACGTCGTGCGGCACGAGCTCGTCTCCGAGATCGTGCGCGCCTACGACGAGTGGAGCCGGCGGCGCGAGACGTGATCGGCGTCGCGAACCGGCAGTCCCGGCCCGTCGACCTCCGTCGCATCCGCCGCACGATCCGGACCGCGCTCCGGGCGCTTGGCGTGTGGGACCACGAGCTGAGCCTGATGCTCGTGGACGACCGGACCATCCGGGCGCTGAACGCCCGTTACCGCGGCGTGCGCCGGAGGACCGACGTGCTCGCGTTCCCCCTCGCCGGGCCGGCCGCCGTGGTCGGGGAGGCGATCATCTCGGTCGAGACGGCGCGGCGCCAGGCGCGGGCCCTGGGGCACACCCTGCGCGAGGAGCTCGACCTCCTGTGCTGTCACGCGTGTCTGCACCTCATCGGCTACGACGACCGCGAGCCCCGGGAGGCCCGCCTGATGCACGCGCGCGAGATGGACCTCCTCGGTCGGCTCTATGAGCGCCCCGCCCGCACCCTCCACGTCGGCGCCTGAGCACCGCGCCGGCTTCGCGAGCCTGATCGGCCGACCCAACGTCGGCAAGTCCACCCTGTTCAACCGCCTGCTCGGCCAGAAGCTGGCCATCGTCTCTCCGAAGCCGCAGACCACCCGGAACCGGATCCGCGGGATCCGGACGCGCCCCGAGGGCCAGATCATCTACGTGGACACGCCCGGCCTCCACCCCCCGAAGGGCAAGCTCGGCCGCCTCCTGGCGTCCACCGTGACGCAGGCCCTGGAGGAGGTCGACGTCGTGATCCTCGTCGCCGAGGCGACGGCCCCGGTCGACGCGGCCACCGAGGAAGCGTTCCAGGCGCTCCGGTCGGTCAGCGCGCCCGCGGTGCTGGCGCTGAACAAGGTCGACCTCGTGCCCGACAAGACCCGGCTCCTGCCGCGGCTCGAGGGCTACGCCGCCCGGCATCCCTTTCGGGCGCTCGTGCCCGTGTCGGCGAAGGACGGGACGGGCGTGGACCGGCTCGAGGCGGTGACGCTCGGGCTCCTGCCGGTGGGCCCCGCTCTGTATCCGGCCGATACCGTGACCGACCAGCCCGAGACGCTCTTCGTGGCGGAAACCATCCGGGAGAAGCTGTTCCTCGCCATGCGGCAGGAAGTGCCGTACGCGTGCGCCGTCCGGGTCGAGGAGGCCGTCGAGCGGGGCCCCGACGCTCCGCTCTACATCCGCGGGGAGATCTTCGTCGAGCGGGAGTCCCAGAAGGCGATCGTCATCGGCGAGGGCGGGGCGATGCTCAAGCGGGTCGGCCAGGCCGCGCGCCGGGAGCTCGAGGCGTTCTTCGGTGTGCGGGTTTTTCTGGACCTTCGCGTTCGCGTCCGGCGGGACTGGCGGGAAGACGACCGGGCGCTCCGCGAGCTCGGCTTCCAGCGGACGTCCTGAGGCAGGGGTCAGGTGCCGCTCCTTCGGACCGAGGGGATCCTCCTCCAGAGCTGGGACCTGGGGGAGCACGACCGGCTCGTCACCCTCTACACGCGGGAGCACGGCCGGCTGGCGGCCGTCGCCCGGGGCGCGCGGCGGATTCGCTCGCGCTTCGCCGGGGCGCTGGAGCTCTTCACCTGGGGGGACGTGGTCGGCTTCGAGCGCGAGGGCCGCGGGCTCGTGCGGCTCGACCACTTCGACATCCGCGAGCCTTTCCGGCGGCTCCGCGACGATCTGGAGCGCCTCGGCCAGGGCGCGCGGATGATCGAGGCGGTGGCGCGGCTCACGGCCGAGCGCGACGCGCAGCCCCTGTGCTTCGCGCTGCTCCTCCGGGGCCTCCGCGCGCTCGACGCCGGCGCGGCGCCGGCCCGGGTGCAGCTCGGCTTCGCGCTCCGGCTCCTCGATCTCCTCGGCCACCGACCCCGGCTCGACCGGTGTGGCCGCTGCGGCCGCCCGGTCGGCACTGAGGGGGTCGCGTTCGACGCGACCGAGGGCAGCGTGGTCTGCGGGGCCTGTCGCGGGGCGGCGCCGCCCCTCGCCCCCGCGGTGGCCGCCGCGCTCCGGGGGCTCCAGACGGCGTCGTGGGAGGCGCGTCTCGGCGCGCGGCTCGCGCCGGCCGTGGAGCAGGCGGCCGCCGCCGTGCTCGACGACTACCTGGCGGCGCTGGTCGGCGCGCCGCTCCGGGCGCCGCGCTTCCTGGCCCGGATGCGCACGCCGGGGTAGGCCGGGCGCGGCCGTCAGGGCCGCGCGGCCGGGGCCCCGTTCACGGGCGCCGGCGCGACGGCGAACTCCTCGACCGGCTGGCCCCGGAGCGCCGCGCGCATCACGGCGACCCAGATGGGCAAGGCGGCGCGGGCGCCGGTCTCCTCGGGCCCGAGGCTCCGGGGCCGGTCGTGGCCGAGCCAGACCCCGGCGACGATCGAGGGCGTGTACCCGACGAACCACGCGTTCGAGAAGTCGTTCGTCGTGCCGGTCTTGCCCGCGAGGGGCCGCTCGATGACCCGCGCGCCGATCGCCGTGCCCCGCTCGACGACGCCGCGGAGCATCTCGGTCAGCCCGCCGGCGATGGCCGGGTCGATCGCTTCGCGTCCCTGCGGGATGTTCTCCTCGACGAGGCGCCCCTGGGCGTCGGTCACGTACCGGACCATGAGCGGCTCCATGCGGACGCCCTGGTTGGCGAAGGTGCCGTAGGCCGCGGTGAGCTCGAGCAGCGTCACGTCGCCGCTCCCGAGCGCGAGCGTCAGATCGTGCGGGAGCGGGCTCTGGATGCCGGCCCGGCGGGCCGCATCGATGACCGGGTTCACGCCGATCTCCTCCAGCAGCCGGATGGTCGGCACGTTGATCGACTCCTCGAGCGCCTGCTGCAGCGTGACGGGCCCGCGGAACTTGCCGTCGTAGTTCTCGGGCGCCCAGACCTTGCCCGCGGACACGTAGCGGATCGGGCTGTCGTCGAGGACCTCGGTCGGCGCGTGGCCGGTCTCGAGGGCCGCCAGGTAGACGAACGGCTTGAAGGCCGAGCCCGGCTGGCGATGAGCGTGGAGCGCGCGATTGAACTCGGTGCGCGTGAAGTCGACGCCTCCGATCAGGGCCTTGACGTACCCGGTGGCGGCCTCGATGACCACGACTGCCCCCTCGGGGGCGGCGGGGGCCGGAGCGCCCTTGCCCCGGGCGGCGGCGCGCGCGCCCTGACGCTCGGTGAGCGCCTGGATTCCGTCGCGGAGGGCCTGCTCCGCCGCCCGCTGGAGGACCGGGTCGAGCGTCGTGTAGATGGCGAGGCCGCTCTTGTAGAGCACGTCGCTCCCGTACTTGGCCTCGAGGCTCTGCTGGAGGTACTCCAGGAAGTACTGGCCGCTCCCCCGCCGGCGCTCCGACGGCACGAGCCCGAGGGGCGCCCGGTTGGCCGCCTTGGCCTGGGTCTCGCTGATGTACCCCTGCTCCAGCAGGCGGCCGACCGCGATCGCCCGCCGCCGCTGGGCCAGCTCGGGCCGCTCGAAGGGCGAGTAGTTGCCCGGCGAGCGCGGGAGCGCCGCCAGCATGGCGGCCTCGGGCAGCGTGAGCTCCTGGACCGACTTGCCGAAGTACATCCGGGCGGCCGCCTCGACCCCGAAGGCGCCGTGGCCCATGTAGACCTGGTTGAGGTACAGCTCGAGGAGCCGGTCCTTCGAGTACCGCTTCTCCAGCTCGAGCGCGAGGAGCGCCTCCTTGACCTTGCGCGAGAAGCTCCGATCCGGCGTGAGGAAGAGCACCTTGGCGAGCTGCTGGGTGATCGTGCTTCCGCCCTCCACGACGCGGCCGTGGCGGAAGTTCGCGTAGGCGGCGCGGGCGATGCCCCGGACGTCGACCCCGAAGTGCGAGTAGAAGCGCGCGTCCTCCACCGCGATGACCGCGTTGCGCAGCGCCGGCGGGATCTGCTGGAGCGGCACGAAGATCCGCTTCTCGGGCTGGAACTCGGTGAGGAACTCGTCGTCGTGCGCGTAGACGCGGCTGCCGACGCTCGGCGTGTACTCCTCGAGGGCCTTGGCCGGCGGCAGGTCGGTCGGCCAGTAGAGGTACGCGGCGACGGCGACGCCCGCGACGGCGAGGACGGCGAGGAGGAGCAGGGGCAGCAGGATCCACCGGACGACCCGCCACGACGGGATCAGGCGCCAGCGCCGGCGACCGCTCCTGGGCGGCGTGCGCGGGCCGGGCGGCGAGGGCTGACGGCGGCGTGCGGACACGATGGGCGCGGACCTCCCGTGGAGCCTCGGGAACCGGCCCATTATACTCTCGGGCCTTTTCAGGACCCCGTTGCTTGCGAGGGCCCGGAGGGCTGTGCTACAACCCTCCCGCCATGGCCTCCTCCCCGCCCGTCGACGAGCAGCTCGCGCGAATCCGGCTCGGGACCGCGGCAATCGTCAGCGAGGACGAGCTCCGCGGCAAGCTCGAGCGCGCGCGACGCGCGGGGACGCCCCTCCGGATCAAGGTCGGCTTCGACCCGACGGCGCCGGACCTCCACCTCGGGCACACCGTCGTGATCCAGAAGATGCGGCAGCTCCAGGACCTCGGGCACACGGTCTACTTCGTGATCGGCGACTTCACCGGGCTGATCGGCGACCCCACGGGGAAGTCCGAGACGCGGAAGCCCCTCACCCGCGCCGAGGTGGAGGCCAACGCCCAGACGTACCGGGACCAGGTGTTCAAGATCCTCGATCCCGAGCGGACCCGCGTGGTCTTCAACTCCGCCTGGCTGGCGCCGCTCCGCGCGGAGGACGTGATCCGCATGACCGCGCAGGTCACCGTTGCGCGCCTGCTCTCGCGCGAGGACTTCGCGACGCGCTACGAGGCGGAGCGCCCGATCCACCTCCACGAGTTCCTGTACCCGCTCTTCCAGGCCCAGGACTCGGTCGCCCTCGAGACGGACGTCGAGATGGGCGGCACCGACCAGACGTTCAACCTGCTGGTCGGCCGGGACCTGCAGCGGGCGGTCGGCCAGGAGCCGCAGATCTCCATCACGATGCCGATCCTCGTCGGGACCGACGGCGTCCAGAAGATGTCCAAGAGCCTCGGCAACTACATCGGCATCACCGAGCCGCCCGCGGAGATGTACGGCAAGCTCATGTCGATCTCGGACGGTGTCATGCTCGCCTACTATCCGCTCGTCTCGGGTCTCGGGCCGGCGGAGGTCGAGGCGGTGACGACCGGCGTGCCGGCGGGGACCCTTCACCCGATGGAGGCGAAGAAGCGGCTGGCCCAGCTGGTCGTCGGCCGCTTCCACGGGGCGCCGGCCGCCGAGGCCGCCGCCGAGGCCTTTGCGCGGCAGTTCCAGCGCCGGGAGGCGCCGGCGGAGGCGACGCGGGTCGAGTATCCCGAGCGCCTGGCCGGACCCACGATGCTCCGCGTCGATCACATCGTCGGGGCGACCCAGCTGGCCAGCTCGGCCAGCGAGATCCGGCGGCTGATCCTCCAGGGGGGCATCTACATCGACGACGTGCGCGTGGAGGACCCCTATCAGACCCGGGAGGTCCGCCCCGGCGACGAGCTGGTCGTCCGGAAGGGGCGCCGGGAGTACCGTCTGCTCGTGTTTCCCGCGGGCTGACGGGCGCCGAGGGGAGACTCTCCTCGCTCGCAAGACCCGAGGCCGGATGTGTATCAGATCAGGACGGCTCCGCCCGGGAAATACCCCTTGACAGGGATCGACCCGACGCTTAACATCCCCCTTTGCCTAGGCCCCAGTGACCTGGGTTTCGGGGGTTGAGACACCCGCCCGGCTGATCTCGCATCACCGGTCGTTGTTTTGACCTAGCTGTCCCTGCTCTTTGAAAGCCGAATATGCTACTGGCTCACCGATATGGTGTGCATGCCCTTGCTCTGTCCGAGGCCGCGAGGCCGACGACCGAGCTGCAGTATGCCGAAATCAAACTGGAGAGTTTGATCCTGGCTCAGAGCGAACGCTGGCGGCGTGCCTAACACATGCAAGTCGAGCGAACCGTTTGGGGAAACTTGAACGGTTAGCGGCGGACGGGTGAGTAACACGTGGGTAACCCACCTGGGGGATCGGGATAACGGCTCGAAAGGGCCGCTAATACCGGATACGCTCCCTGGGGCACAAGCCTCGGGGAGGAAAGGTCGCGCAAGCAGCCACTCCCAGACGGGCCCGCGGCCCATTAGCTAGTTGGCGGGGTAACGGCCCACCAAGGCGATGATGGGTAGCCGGTCTGAGAGGATGACCGGCCACACGGGGACTGAGACACGGCCCCGACTCCTACGGGAGGCAGCAGTGGGGAATCTTCCGCAATGGGCGAAAGCCTGACGGAGCGACGCCGCGTGGGGGACGAAGGCC
>DATBGA010000024.1:0-19870 GCA_036558225.1 Candidatus Methylomirabilota bacterium
GAGGAGTGCTCCTTCAGCACCGGCGCCGTCTACGACCTGTCCGGCGGCCGCGCGACCTACTGAGGCGCCGGCATGCGCGTCACGCGACGAACGGACGCGGGTGATCACGAGCACGTGGGGTGATTGCACGACCAGCCAGGAGGCGACGCGATGGCGGGAGTCCTGACCGTGGTGGCGAAGATCTACCCGAAGGCGGGGCGGGAGGCCGAGATCGAGGCCCTGCTCGTGAAGATGGCCGCGGCGGTGCGGCAGCACGAGCCTGACTGCCTCGTCTACCGGCCGCACCGGTCGGCGGGGGAGCCGACGATTTTCTATTTCTACGAGCAGTATCGGACCGACGCCGCCTTCGAGCTGCACCGGACCGCGCCGCACCTCGCCGGATATCGAGGCGAGATGAAGGAGCTGGTGGCCCGGCCGACGGAGGTCGAGCTCTACCGCTCGCTCACGGACTGACGGTTAGGCGGGCGCGCCCTCCGCCTCGGGGGTCGGCGCCGCCGAGATTGCCCACGCCATGAAGGCCGCGACGCCGGAGAGGGCCGCGCCGGCCACGAAGAACCCCGCGTAGCTGCCCGTGGCGTCGTGGACGAGCCCGCCCAGGTAGGATCCGAGGGCGGACCCGATCTGGTGGCTGAGCGCGACCAGGCCGAACACAGTTCCCGCCGCGCGGCGGCCGAAGATGACGGTGGAGAGCGCCGTCGTCGGAGCGACCGTCGAGAAGTCCACGATGCCGAACGCCACGGCGAAGACGAAGAGCGACACCGGGTCTCGCGCGAACACGAGGAACACCAGCGTCACCGCGCGCCCCGCGTAGATCCAGCCGAGGAGCCGGGTGTAGCCGAGCCGGTCGGCCGCCGCGCCCGAGAGCGTCGTGAAGATCATGTTCACCAGCGACAGGACGCCGAAGGCGGACGCCGCCGTGATGGTCGACACGTGGTGGTCCAGGGCGTAGGGAATGAAGTGCGTGTCGATCAGCCCCGACGTGGTGACGCCGCACACGAAGAAGGACAGGGCGAGCCACCAGAAGTTCGCGTGACGCAGGAGCTCGACCATCGGCGTGGGCCGGCCCCCGGGGCCTGCCGCCGCGCTCGCCCGCTCGCCCGCCCGGTCCGGATCGTCCCGGAGCAGGAACAGCACGATGGGAAGCGCCACCACGAGGATCCCCCCGCCCAGCCAGAGGAACGAGGCTCGCCAGCCGATGGCGCCCACGAGGGCCGCCATGACGGGGACCAGGACGAACTGGCCCGCCGCCGACCCGGCCGCCACCACGCCGAGCGCGAGACCCCGCCGCGCAGTGAACCAGCGTGCCACCGCCACGGCCGAGGTCGGGCTGGACGCTCCGCCGATCCCGAGCATGATCAGGACGCCGAAGACGAGGTAGGCCTGCCAGAGGCTCACGATCGTGCTGACCGCGGCGGTGCCGACGCCGAGGATCGTGATGCTCGTCGCGAAGATCACGCGAGGCCCGGTGCGATCGGCCCAGCGTCCCGAGAGGGCCTGCGCCAGGCCGTACACGACGAAGCCCAGCGAGGCGGTGATGCTCACCGCGGCCCGGCCCCACCCGAACTCGGTCTCCCACGGGTTCACGAGGAGTCCGATGGTCCCGCGCACGCCCAGCGCCACGGCCTGGGCGAAGAAGAGGACGCCTACCACGACCCACGCGTACGGCGGTTCCCGCTCGTGTCTTTCGGTCAACGCGGCCTCCCGTCGGGTCCGACCCGTCTATTTGGACGGCGGCCTTGGTGTCGCGGATTCCCGACCGGGCCCCGACGGCTCTCCGCTATCATCGGACCGTCATGGGCGGAGACGCCGAGCGCCACGCCGGCGCCGGGGGGACGGAGGCCTCACCTTCGACGCCGCCGGCGCTCCGGGAGCGGATCGCCGCCGATCCCTATGGCCGCTGGCTGGGCATCGAGCTCCTCGAGCTCCGCCCGGGATACTGCCGCGCCGCGCTCACGCTCGCGCCTCACATGGTTAACTTCCACGGGAGCCCGCACGGCGGCGCGATCTTCTCGCTGGCGGACTTCGCCTTCGGCGGCGCCTGCAACGGCCACGGCGTACCGGCGGTCGCGCTGACGGTGACGGTTCAGTTCCTCGCGGCCGCGCGGGCGGGGCAGCGGCTCGTGGCCGAGGCCCGCGAGGCGCGTCAGGGCAAGCGCGCCGGCTTCTACGCGATGACCGTGACCGACGGCGCGGACGGCACGGTCGTCGCCACGTGCCACGCGGTGTCGATGCGGACGGACGCGCACCGGCCGCGGTGAGCCGGGGATCGGCGTCGGCGGGCGGGAGCGCACGACCGTGACGGGCCCGGCGCTGATGCGTGCGCTCGCCCGGACGCTCGTCCGCCTCTTCTACCATCGCGTCGACGTGGTGGGCGTGGAGCTGGTGCCGCGCTCGGGACCCCTCGTCGTCGTGGCGAACCACCGGAACGCGCTCGTCGACCCGCTCATCCTCATCGCGACCCTGCCCCGCATCCTCCGCCCCGTGGCCAAGGCACCGCTCTTCCGCCACCCGCTGCTCGCGCCGTTCCTGCGCCTGGCGGGGGCGTTGCCCGTCCATCGGCGGCGCGATCCCGGGAGCGACCCGGCGCAGAACGCGGCGATGTTCCGAGCGGTGGCCGCCGCGCTGCGCGACGGCGGCGCAATCCTGATCTTCCCGGAAGGGGTGAGCCAGCCGGAGCCCGTGCTGATGCCCCTCCGCACCGGGGTCGCCCGGATGGTGCTGGGCACGGAGGGCGCGCCCGGCCCGCCCGGGACGACGCTGCTGCCCGTCGGACTCACGTTCCACGAGCCCGGGACCTTCCGGGCCGGATGGGCGCTCGTGCTCGTCGGCGCGCCCGTGCCGGTCGACGACTGCCGCGCCCTGGCCGCGCGCGAGCCGGAGCGCGCCGTTCGCGAGCTCACCGGCCGGATCGCGGAATCGCTGCGGGCCGTGATCGTCGAGGTCGAGGATCGAGAGACACTCCGCCTCACGGAGGGCCTCGAGGCCGTTCGCCGCTCCGAGGCGGAGGACGCGACGGGAGCCGTCGGGCGGGGAACGTCGCGGGCGGAGCGGGTGGCCTGGGTCCGGACCGCGACGCGCGCATATCGATGGCTGGCGCCGCGCCAGCCGGCCCAGGTGGCCCGGCTGCGCGCCGAGGTCGAGCGGTATCTCGCAGATCTGGAGCGGCTCGGGTTGTCCCTTCAGACGGTCGGCCGCCGGTATCCGCCCGGCGTCGCCCGCGGCTACGCCCTCCGTGAAGGACTGGCGCTGCTCGGCGGCCTCCCGCTCGCCGCGTGGGGGGTGGCGAGTCACGCGCTGCCCTACTGGCTGACCGCGCTCGTCGCGCGCGTTCTCTCGACGTCGACCGACGTCATCGCCACCGTCAAGCTGGTCGCGGGGGCGGTCCTCTACCCGGCTTGCTGGGCCGTCGAGGCCTGGGTGGTGTGGCGGATCTGGGGCGGGTGGGGGCTGACCGCGTTCCTCGTGGGGCTGATCCCGACCGGGCTGTTCGCACTGGGCTGGCAGGCCCGGCTCGCGCGCGTTCGCCGTGACGCCCGGGCCTTCGTCCGGTTCCTCTGGAACCGAGACCTCCTCGCGCGGCTTGCGGCGCGCCGTCGCGCGCTGGTCGAGGAGACGGAGACCTTGGCTGGGCTCCTGCCCGCGGAGGTCCTGACCGGCTCCGCCCGCTCCGGCGAGCCCCCGCGCTGATCGCCGGGCGCGGGCCCGGCCGCATCTTCCGCTAGCGGCCCGACAGCTTCAGCAGATCTTCGAGTCGCTTCGGATCGAGCGGCTGGGGCCCTCGCAGGATGAAATGCTGCACGCCCGCGTGGAGCAGGTCGTCGATCTGGCCGTAGAGGTCCGGGCTGATCGAGCACGTGCGCTCGACGGCTTTCGGGTCGCGCCCGACCTTCTGGCACCACTCGGTGAGAATCTCGTTCTTGCGCCGCCAGCTGTCGACCGGCGGAAAGGTGTTCCACATGTCCGCATGCTGCGCCGTGAGCTTGAGCGTGACCTTCTCGCCGCCGCCCCCGATCATGATCGGCACGTCGCCGATCGGCGGCGGGACCAGCTTGGCGAGCCGCGACTTGATCCGCGGCAGCGCCGATCCGAGATCGCGGAGGCGCGAGGGCGCCGTTCCGAACTCGAAGCCGTACTCCTGGTAGTCGCGCTCGAACCAGCCGGCGCCGATGCCCAGGATGGCCCGGCCGCCGCTCAGGTGGTCCATGGTCGCGACGTCCGCCGCCAGGAGCTCCGGGTTCCGGTAGCCGTTCGCGTGGACGAGCGAGCCGAACCGCGCGTGTCGCGTCTCGACGGCGATCGCCGCCAGGAGCGGCATGCAGGTGAAGTGGGCGCCGTCCGGCGGCCCGTAGAGGGGATACATGTGATCCCACACCCAGAGGGTGTCGACGCCCAGCGAGTCCGCCGTCCGGTAGGAGTCGCGGATCTGCTGGACCGTGCAGTGCTGGGGGTGGACCTGGTAGCCGACGCGGAATCGCATCTACCGACCTCGCCCTCCGCTGAAGGTGAACCGCAGTCGGGTCTGCCGTGACGCGGCGCCGGCAGACCGGCATCCGATTCCTGTGGGGTCGTGCCGAGCTCCCGGGCGGCGTCAGTACCCCCGCGCCCGGTCCACCAGGTTGAGGAGGGGTGCGCCCCCCAGGTAGCGGCGCAGGTTCTCGGCGAAGAGCTCCGCGCACCGGTCGTCGTAGCTCGGCAGGAAACCGGAAACGTGAGGCGACAGGATGACGTTGTCCAGATCGTAGAAGGGGTGCCCGACGGGCGGCGGCTCCTCGGCGAACACGTCGATCGCCGCGCCGGCGATGCGACGCTGACGGAGCGCCTCGACGAGCGCGGCCTCGTCCACCGACCCGCCGCGCCCCACGTTGACGAAGTACGCGGTGGGCTTCATCGCCGCGATCGCGGCCCGGCCGATGAGGTGCCGGGTCTCCGCAGTGAGCGGCGCGCACAGCACGACCAGGTCGCAGCGCGGCAGCATGCGCGGCAGGTCCCGGGGCCCGTACCAGGCGGCGGGGAGGCGGCCGTCCGGATCGCCGGTGCCGGGCACGCCATAGCCGGGGTCGACCTGCGTCGCGGGATCGCGCTTGCAGGCGAGGACACTCATCCCGAACGCGGACGTCGCGATGCGGGCGAGCTCGCGCCCGATGCTCCCGTAGCCGATCACGCCGAGCGTGGCGCCGCGGATCTCCGTCGGCACGAAGAGGGGCCAGCGCTGCTCGTCGGGCGGCCAAGTCTTTCGCGCGCGCCACTCGACCATCCGCGGGACGCGGTGCGCCAAGGCCAGGATCACCGTGATCGCGTACTCGGCGATCGTGGCGGCGTGCACCCCGCTCGTCGTGGTGAGCGGGATCGCGGTGTCCCGGTAGAGAGGATGGTCCTGGAGCGCGTTCACCCCGGCCATGTGGAGCTGCACCCACCGGAGGTCGGGCGCGCGCGCCAGGTCCGCGGGCGGGCTCGCCGCGTACAGGACCTCGGTGCCCCGGTAGTCGGCTTCGGCCGGGTCGTCGCGCCGCACGGCGAGATGGGGCGCGGCGGCCCGGATGCGGTCGAGCTGGGCATTGCTGAACGGCATCGTGACGAGCACGCGCGTCACGAGCCGGCCCCCGCGCCCGACGCGAGCCCCGGGGTCGTCATGGCCAGTACGGCTTCACCTCGAAGATCAGCCGCTTGATCTGACCGCGGAACTCGGGGAAGCGCTTGACGTCGTCCGCCGACGCCTGGCGCTCCGGCGACGCGAGCGCGGCGTCGAGGTCCGCCCGCGAGTCGAACCAGAGGTCGGCGACCTGGTAGAGCTCGTCGCCCGGCCCGCCCTTCGCGATCGTGATCCGGCGGATCCGTGGCCACTTCTTGACCGTGGGCAGATGCGTCTCCCAGTAGTAGGCGTCGAAGGCGGCCGGGTCGGCCGGCTGCCCGACGTACATGACCGAGACCTTCACCATGCGAGGGTCCCTTCCTGGCCGCGTGGCCGCGGTTGGCGAATGGATCGGTTCCTCGCGCATCTTACGTCCACCCCGATTTCGCATGAAGGGGGTACAGTCGGGGTCAGGCCTTGACTTCCATACAGGTGGAGGAGCGCATGTCGGCGAGTCGCGGCCTTCACCGTGCGGGCGACCTCCGGGTGGCGACGACCGGTCGCTGATCCCGTGAGCGCGGTCATTCCCGACACGGTGAGCGCGCCGCGGCTGCGCGTCGCCGTCACCGGCGCCAGCGGGCTCGTGGGGAGCGCGCTCGTGCCCGCCCTCCGGGCGGCGGGGCATCGCGTCGATCGCCTGACGCGCCGGGTGCCCGCGGCGGGGAGCCCCGACATCCGGTGGGACCCCGCGCGTGGCGAGCTCGACCCTCGCGCGCTCGAGGGCGTGGACGCGGTCGTCCACCTGGCGGGCGAGAGCATCGCGGCGCTCCGCTGGACGGCGTCGGTCAAGGAGCGGATCCGCCGGAGCCGCGTGGAGGGCACGCGACTCCTGGCCGAGACGCTGGCGCGGCTAGAGAGGCGGCCGCGGGCCCTGGTCTCCGTGTCCGCCGTCGGCTACTACGGGGATCGGGGCGAGACGCCGCTCACCGAGGACAGTCCCCCGGGCGCCGGCTTTCTCGCGGACGTCTGCCGCGCCTGGGAGGCCGCGGCCGATCCCGCGCGCGCGGCGGGCATTCGCGTCGTCCACCCTCGCCTCGGCGTGGTCCTGGCGGGCGAAGGCGGCGCCCTGCCGCGGATGGCGCTTCCCTTCCGCCTCGGCGTGGGCGGTGTCGTCGGGAGCGGCCGGCAGTACTGGAGCTGGATCGGCCTCGGCGACCTCGTGCGGATCCTGGAGCTCGGCCTCGCGCTCGACTCGCTGGCGGGACCGGTCAACGCCGTTGCTCCGACCGCGACGACCAACCGGGAGTTCACGCGCGTGCTGGGTCGCGCCCTCGGCCGCCCGACCCTCGTGCCGTTCCCGGCTCTCGCGGTGAACCTCGTCCTCGGCGAGATGGGCGCGGCGCTGCTGCTCGCGAGCGCGCGCGTCTTGCCGCGGCGCCTCGAGCGGGCCGGCTTCCGGTTCCGGTGCCCCGGCCTGGAGGCCGCGCTCCGGGACGCGCTCGCCGGCGAGACGCGCCCCGGGCGGCCCGAGTAGGCGCGGCCGTCAGTGCTTCATCCCCGGCATGATGGACGGCCCCTAGAGCGAGGCCGGCAGCACCTCGAACAGCACGTGGACCATCGGAGCGTCGGTCTTGTTCAGCGCCGTGTGGGTGACGTCCCCCGATTCGAAGAAGAACTCGCTGGCCCCGTAGATCACGGTCTTGTCGGGGAGCACGTAGGTCATCTGACCCGCGGTCACCTGACGGATCCCGGGTCCGGCGTGATGGTGCTCGCCGACGTACCCTCCCGGCTCCAGGATCAGCTCCGTGACGCGCAGCTTGTACTTCCCGTTGAGCTCGCCGAGGTAGCCGGAGAGAACGCTCTCGAACTTGATCTTCGCCGCGAGGCGCTTCGTCTCCACCTTGGGCGGATTGCCGCCGGCCGTCTGGGCGGCGGCCTCGTGCCGTCCCGGCAGCAGCGCGGCCCCCAGGGGCAGGGAACCGAGAGCCTGGAGAAGGTCGCGCCGGGTCGTGATCTCGCTGGCCATGGTCGTCCTCCTTTCGGCGCCGGTCGAACCGGATGCCGCACCCCGAGCGTGGAGCCCCGGGCAGGGGAAGACCAGTACAATTGGCGAACCTGGAGGCGAGACGATCGCGCCCTTCTGGGGAGGTGCTGGTTCGCGTGGAGCCCGATGGCGGACGCGGTCCGCGGGGCCCTCGCCCGACGCGCGCCGGTGCCGGCGACGAATTCGGGATGAAGGGCTCGAGCCCCACCCGTCCGGACGCGTCCGGAGGCCGATCCGCATGAGGCGGCTCGAGGCGCGGCTCGTCGACGACGTGCGCGCGCTCCGCCGGCGGGATCCCCGGGGCGCGCTCCTCCTCGTCGTACCGAGCCGCCTCCTCGGCGCGCGCCTAACCGCCGGTCTCGCGCGCGCGCTCGGCGGGCTCGCCGGGGTCCACGCCCTGACGCTCCCCGAGCTGGCCGAGCGTGTTGCCCTGCTGCCGCTCGCCCTCGCGGGGCGCCGGCCACTGCCGGCGGTGGCCGACCGGCTTCTCGTGGACCGGGCCATCCGGGAGGCCGTGCCGCCGGCGGACGGCTACTTCTCCGGCGTCCTCGCCGCCCGCAACTTCCCGGCGGCCGTGCTGCGCACGCTTCTCGACGTCAAGCGCGCCGGGCTCGCGCCCGCGGATCTCGAGACGGCGCTCCCCGGGAGCGCGAAGGCCCGGGAGCTCGCGGCCTCCTACCGGGCGCTCGAGTCGGCCATCACGCGCCACGGCTACTACGACGCGTCGGACCTCCTCATCGAGGCCACGCGGCTCGTGGACAGGGAGCCGGGGCGGCTCGACGCGGCGGCGGTTCTGGCCTTCGGATTCGTGGAGCTGAACCCGCTGGAGACGCGCCTGCTCGAGGCGTGCGCCCGGGCGACCACCGTGGTCCGCTACGCGGCGGACGCGGAGGCGGCGGACCTGCCCGCGCCCGCCGCCATCGAGATCGTCGCGGCGCCCGGCGAGGAGCGCGAGGTGCGCGAGATCGCCCGGGTGGTCCTGCGCCACGTGCAGGCGGGGGGCCGGCTCGACGAGGTCGGCATCCTCCTTCGCCAGCCCGCCGCGTATCTGCCCGCGGTGCGCGACGTGTTCGCCGCGGCCGGCATCCCGTACACCCTGGGCACGGCGCCGGCCGTCGGCGAGACGCGCGCCGGGCGGAGCCTGCGCCTGCTCGTCGAGGTGTGCCGGTCGGACTTCGCCCGCGCGACGGTCATGGAGTTCCTGGGGTTCGCGCACCTCCGACAGCGGCCGGGCACGAGCCCGGCGGAGTGGGAGCGGCTGTCGCGCCAGGCCGGGATCGTCGGCGGCGCCCGTGAATGGCGGGAGCGGCTCGACCGGCTGGGCCGCCGACTTGAGCCGGCGCCGGAGATCGACGAGGACGACGAGGAGCATCGGGCGCGGCGAGCCCACGATCGCGACGCCCTCGGCGCCCTCCGGCGGGCGGTGCGCATCCTCCTGCGGGGCCTCGCGCGGCTCCCGGATCCCGCGTCGGTGGAGGCGCTCGTGGACGCGGTCACGCGAACGTTCCGCCGCCTCGTGGAGACGTCGCCCGAGGCCGAGCTGGCGCTCGGCGCGCTGGCGCGGCTCCGGGAGCTCGGAGCGGTGGACGCCGCGGTGCCGCTGGAGGAGCTCTGGACTCTCCTCGAGACCGCCCTGGCCGCGCCGTCGGCCGCCGGGCCGGCGCCGGAGCCCGGCCGCGTGTTCGTGGGAGAGCTGGGCGTCGCCCTCGGGGTGGACTTCCCGCTCACCATCGTGCCGGGGATGGTCGAGGGCGGCTTCCCGGCCGCACCGCGCCAGGACCCGATCCTGCTGGACGCCGAGCGCCGCCAGCTGACCGGCCTCCCGCTGGCCCAGGATGTCCGGGAGCTCGAGCGCGTCCGCTTCGCCCTCGCCGTCGGATCCGGGGCGGGCCGGGTCGTCCTCTCGTACCCGCGGATCGACGCCGAGAGCGGGCGCCCCCGCGTGCCGTCGTTCCTCGTGCTGGACCTCCTCGAGGCGGTGACGGGCGAGCGCCACGACTTCGAGACCCTCGAGGCCTTTCCGGGCTGGCGGAGCGTCCCGCTGCATCCCGCCCCCGCGAGCGCGCGGGAACGGCCGCTCGACGAGCGTGAGTGGCTCGTGACCCGGGCGGTCGCCGCGCGTCGCGCGCCGGAGCCGCTGCTTCGCCAGCTGCCGGGCGCGCGGCGCGGTCTCGAGGCGATCCGCTCCCGGGAGGGGACGGACATCCTGACGGCGTACGACGGGCTCCTCCCCCGCGGCGTCGATCCGGGAGCGGCGCCGCTCACGCCGACGGCGCTCGAGCGGTACGCGTCCTGCCCGTTCCGGTTCCTCCTCGAGCGCGTGTACGGGCTGGAGGCGGTCGAGGAGCCGGACCGTATCCTGACGATCAACCCGAGGGATCGGGGCGACCTCGTCCACGCGGTCCTGGAGACGACGTTCCGGCGCCTCGCGGAGCGCGAGCTCCTGCCGCTGACGCACGAGCGCCTGGGCGCGGCGCGCGAGGCGCTCGACGCGGCGTTCGCCGTCGCGTGCGCGGACGCCGAGCGCCGCGGGGTGACCGGGCTGCCGGCCCTCTGGCAGGGCGAGCAGGCTCGCCTTCGCGAGGAGCTCCGATCGGCCATCGAGGCCGAGGCGGACGACCCGGCGGGCTGGCGGCCCGCCCTCTTCGAGATCGGCTTCGGCGTCAAGGGGACGGACGGAGCGCCGGCCGCGCCGCTCGTCTACCAGCTCCCCGACGGCACCACGCTCAGCCTTCGTGGCCGGATCGACCGGGTCGACGTCTCGCCGGACGGGCAGCGCGCGCGCGTCCTCGACTACAAGACGGGGAAGGTCCGGTCGCCCAGGACGCCGGACCGTCTGGCGAAAGGGCGGGCGCTCCAGCTTCCCGTGTATCGCCTGGCCGCCGAGCAGGCGCTCACCGGCGGCGGAGCCGTGCGGGTCGACGAGGCCCAGTACTACCACGTCGTCGGGCCCGACGCCGGGACGCGCGTGCGCTTCACCCGGGCCGGCTGGGAGGCGCGCCGCGCCGACTTCGACCGCGCGCTCGCGACGATCGTCGGCGGGATCCGGGCGGGCCGGTTCTTCCAGCGCCCGGGCGCTTGCGCCCGGGGCCCCTGCGCCTTCGACCTCGCGTGCGGCGCCGAGCGCGGACGGTGGGCGGAGGCCAAGCGCGCCGATCCCGCCGTCCTCGCCCACGAGGCCCTGGAGACGATCGAGTGACCGACCCGGCGCGCGCGGCCCTGCCGCCGCTGGCCGACCACGTCGAGCGACGCCGCGCGCTCGAGGACCTCGACACCGCCTTCCTCGTCGAGGCGGCGGCGGGGAGCGGCAAGACCACGCTGCTCCTCGGCCGCATCGTGAACCTCGTCCGGAGCGGGCGGGCGCGCCTCGCCGAGATCGCGGCCGTCACGTTCACCGAGAGGGCCGCGGCCGACCTCCGGGTGCGCCTTCGCGGCGAGCTGGCGCGCGCCGGTCTCCGCGAGGCGCTCCGGGAGCTCGAGGTCGCCCGGATCGGAACGATTCACGCGTTCGCCGCCGGGCTCGTTCGCGAGCGCCCCGTCGAGGCCGGCGTGGATCCGGGGTTCACCGTCGCCGACCCGCTGACCGCGCGCCTCCTCCTGGACCGGACGTGGGAGGCCTGGCTTCCGGGGGCGCTGTCCGACCCGGCGGCGGCGGAGTCGGTGCGGCAGGCCATCGAGCGGGGACTCGGCCTCGATCGCCTGCGCGACCTGGCCTTCGCCCTGGTGGACGAGCGCGACCGGCTCGGCGGGCTGGCCGATCGGGAGCCGTCCGCCGAGCCGCCGCCGGCCCTGAGCGCGGACGTTCGGGCGACGATCGTGCGGCTGGCCGAGCTGGCGCGCGGCGGCGTCAAGGATCCGGAGGACCGCGCCGCCCGCGCGCTCGAGGACCTGGCGCAGTGGGTTCACCAGACGGCGGGCCTGCCGGAGGCGGAGCAGGTGAGCGCCCTTCTCGGGCCGCCGCGGCTTCCCGACAAGCCCGAGAGGCTCGGCAACAAGACGAAGTGGCGAGACAAGGCCGCGCTGGAGACGTGCCGAGCCGGTCTCGCGGCGCTCCGCGAGCGGGTCGAGGCTGCGCGGGCGGTCGCCCGCCACAACCTGGTGGCCGGCCTCGCCCGCTGGGCGGCGGGCTTCGTCGACGCGTACGGCCTCGCGAAGCGGCGCGCCGGGTGCCTCGATTTCCTCGATCTGCTCCTCCAGGCCCGGAATCTCGTCCGCGACCGGGACGACGTCCGTCAGGACCTCCAGCGCGGGATCCGGTACCTCCTGGTCGACGAGTTCCAGGACACCGACCCGCTCCAGCTCGAGCTCGTCCTCCGCCTGGCGGAGGGCGCGCCGCCGGGCAGCCTCTTCGTGGTCGGCGACCCCAAGCAGAGCATCTACCGGTTCCGCCGCGCCGACATCGAGACCTACGAGGCGGCCAAGACGACGCTCGACGGGCGCGGGGAGGTCCTCACGATCCGGGCGAACTTCCGCAGCACTCGCGCGATCCTGGACGCGGTCAACGGCGTGTTCGAGGGCGTCATGGCGCCGCCGCCCGACGGCGCCTACCAGCCGGCGTACGTGGCGCTCGAGCCCTCGCCGGAGACGGAGCCCGGCGTGCCACCCGCAGTCCTCGCGCTGCCCCCCGAGGTGCCGCCGGCCGGAAGCGTCGTCGAGGCCGCCCAGCAGGAGGCGCGCCTGGTCGCCGCGTACCTCGTCCGCGAGGTCGAGGACGCGCGCCGGTTCCGGTACGGCGACGTCGCGCTCCTGTTCCGCGCGATGACGAACGTGGTCGCCTACGAGGACGCCCTCCGGGAGGCCGGCATCCCGTTCCGCACCGTCGGGGGCCGCCACTACTACGACCGGTCCGAGGTGGGCTGGACGATCGCCGCGCTCGCGGCGATCGAGGACCCCCACGACCCCGTCGCGCTCGTGGGCGCGCTCCGCTCCCCGTTCTTCGGCGTCACGGACGCGATGCTCCTCGAGCTCCATACCGCCGGCGGCGAGTTTTGCTATCTCCGACCCCTCCCGGCGGACGCCGACCCGGCGCTCGTCCGGGCCTGGACGCTCCTCGGCGCGCTCCATCGGGAGCGGAACGCCGTGGCGCCGGCCGCCGTCGTCGAGCGGCTCCTGGCCGGCACCGAGGCGCTCGCCGCCTACGCGCTCGAGCCCCAGGGGGAGGCGCGCGTGGCCAACCTCCTGAAGGTCCTCGACACCGCCCGGGCGCTGGAGGCCACGGGCGCGCTCACCTTCCGCGGGCTCGTCCGGTGGCTCCGCGACCGCGGGGCGGCCCGCTACGAGGAGGAGGAGTCCGCGGTCGACGCCGACGACGCGGTCCGCCTCCTGACGATCCACAAGGCCAAGGGCCTCCAGTTTCCGGTCGTCGTCGTGCCCGACCTCGGGCGCGAGGGGCCGTGGCGGGCCCCGATCGTCCTGGCCGATCGCGGGTCGGGGCGGCTCGCGGTGAACCTGGGCCGTCTGGGCGACGCGTCGATGACCACGCTCGACTGGGCGGACGTCGAGGCCCGCGAAATCCAGCGACTGGACGCCGAGGCGCTCCGCGTGCTCTACGTCGCGCTGACGCGCGCGGAGCGGGAGCTCGTCCTTCCCGTGCCTTCGCGGCCGGAGGGCAAGGGCTTCTACCAGTACCTCGGGACGCTTCTCGCCGCCCCGACGGCCGTCCTCGCCGCCGACCAGCTTGGCCGCGCGCGGCGCGGCTCCGGGACGGCGGGATCGCCCGACGGCGCGGTCAGGGAGGGGGAGACCTTCGAGGCGTGGCGCGCCCGCCACCGGGCGCTCGTCGCGCGCGGCGGCGCCGTCGAGGCGGGCTCGCCACGCGACGACGGGGCCCGCTCGGCCCCGCCGGCGCGCGCCGCCCGTCAGCGCGCGGCGGCGGCCGCGCTGGCCCGCGCGGCGTTGCTCGTCGTCGACCTCGGGCGCCCCGCCGACGCGCCCGCCGCGGTCGCCGCGCTCGGAGCGCGTCGCGGCGCTCGGCCGGAGATCGTCGCCGAGGCGACGCGCCTCTTGGCGCGGGCCCTCGAGGGTCCGCTGGTCGCCCGCGCCCGGAAAGCCTCGTGGCTGGCGCGCGACGTGCCCGTGGCCGTCGAGGCAGAGGGCTCGGTCACGCAGGACCGTCTGGACATCTTGTTCGAGGAGTCCGAGGGGCTGGTCGCCGTGCGGGTCGAGGACGGCGCGGTCGAGACCGCCCCGGGGCTGCGTGACGACGCGCTCGCCCGGGCGCTCGGGTGCCCGGTGCGGGAGGTGCTGCGGCTCGATCTGGCCTAGCGCCTCAGACCACCGCGGCGGACACGGGCGGTCGCCGCGGGGGCGCCGCGCCCAGGCGGGCGAGGGCCTGCTCCATCGCCAGGCCGAGCCGCCGGGTGCCCTCCCCGATCCGGTCGGGCGGGAGCGCCGCGTAGCAGAGGCGGATGTGGTCCGCGCCGCCTCCGTTGGGGCTGAAGGCGGTGCCGGACCGTGCGCCGACGCCGTGCTCGAGCGCGATCGGGAGCAGGGTGTCGACCGTGAGCGGCGCGGGCAGCGTGACCCAGGCGTAGTAGGAGCCCCCGGGCACGCGGAACCGCAGGCGCGGGCAATGCTGGCGGAGCCCGTCGACCAGCGCGTTTCGCCGGGTGCGGCACTCGACGCGCAGCCGGGCCAGGTGCTGCTCCGCGTGAGGGCCGCCGATGAAGGCGGCGGCCAGATGCTGGGTGAGCGCCGCCGTGTGGAGGTCCTCGTAGGTCTTCGCGACGGTGAGGGCGGCCATGGCGGGCACGGGCGCGACGAGCCAGCCGATGCGGAGGCCGGGGAGTCCGAGCTTCGATCCGCCGCCCTGATAGATGACGACGCCGCTCGCGTCCTGGGCCTTGAGCGCCGCCGGTGGCTCCTGCTCGAAGTAGAGGTCCCCGTAGAGGTCGCTCTCCACGATTGGCACGCGATACTGGAGGGCGAGCTCGAGCACGCGCCGCCGCCGCTCGGCGGTCAGCACGACTCCCGTGGGGTTCTGGAACGACGGGATGAGGTAGATCAGCTTCGGCCGGTAGCGCGCCAGGGCCTCTTCCAGCGCGTCGACGCGGACACCCTCGTGGTCGACCGGCACCTCGACGACGTCCGCCCCGGCCCACCGGAACGTCAGGAAGGCGCCGGGATAGGTCGGGCCCTCGGTGATGACGACGTCGCCCGGCGTGATGAAGGCCCGGGTGATGACGTTCAGGCCCTGCTGGCCGCCCGTCGTCACGAGGATCTCCTCGGGCGTGACGCGAATCCCGCGGGAGCGGAGCCAGTCCGCGAGGGTTTCCCGGAGCACGGGGGCGCCCCAGGCCGGCGCCGGGTTGTAGAGGCTGCCGTCGCCGCGGGGAAGCGCGTCGAGGAGCGAGTCGAGCGTCTCGACGGGGTAGAGGCGGGGGTCCGGCAGCCCGACGCCGAAGCCGATCACGTCCGGCCCGTCCGGGGCGGTGTACGCGAGCCGCATGCCATCGATCGCGCCGGGCGTGATCCGTTGCGCCCAGGGGAGGGCGGCGTGGCGGGCGTCCGGCGGCGTCCCGACGACGATCGTCCCCCGGCCCACGTGCCCCCTGAGGATGCCGCGCGCCTGGAGCTCCTGGTAAGCGCCGGTCACCGTGGTCCGGCTGACACCCAGATCTAAGGCCAATTCACGCTCTGCGGGGAGCCGATCACCAATCCTGAGACGTCCAGCCCGAAGCGCCTCCTCGATGGAGTGGGCCACCTGGAGGTAGAGGGGACCTCCCGTGGTGGGGTCAGGAGGTCCGATTATTGGCTCATTCAGGCGTGTCGTCATTGGGTGACCACCTTCTGGCCCCGAGGCCCGGCCGGGTAGGCGCGCATATCCCTTTATCAGTCCAATATCATAGATTGGCTATTGCCACAAGGCAGAGCATACCATACCCTCGGTGCCCAGGAGGATACGAAGATGATCGACTCGAGCATGATGGTTCACGTGCTGATGCAGGAGCGGGAGGCGGCCCTGCGCGCCATTGCCCTCCACCGGGAGGCGCTCCGGGAGGCCCGCTCCGACAGCCCCCGCCGGCACTCGCTTCGCGAGCGGATCGGCTTCTCACTGATCCAGGCAGGGCGGGCCCTGCTCCGCAGCGGGCTCGCCTACGCGGCCGCCTCGCGGCGGGCGTGAAGGAGGCATCCCATGACTGTCCTGGCCAACGCGCTCTCCCTGGTGCTGGCGTGCGTCGTGGGAGTCGGGCCGATCGCGCTGGTGGCGATTCTCCAGAACCACCGGGATCGCCGGGCGCAGGCGCTCCTTCACGACGTCGCGAGGCAGCTGTCACCCGACGCCCTGAGGAGCGAGGTCGCGCTCGACGTGCGGTGCCGGCTGCTCTCGCGCGGCGCGACCGTGCGTCTGGATCTCGGGCGGGCTTCGTCCTCCTACATCTGGGAGACCGCCGCCCGGCTCCGCGAGGGGCTTCCGTCCTCGGTGCGGCTCGAGGTGGACGGGCGGGTGGACGGCCGACTGGCGGTGCCACGCCCGGTCCGCATCACGGTGGAGAGCCCGGAGCCCGAGCCGCTCCGCCGCGCCGCCTGACGTCCCCGAGCCGGGGACCCCGGGCCGTGACGTGCTCCGGCCCGGGGCTCCCGCGCTCGTCGTCGAGACCCCGCCCGACGCCCCGCATTCTTAATTCTGCGAGCGACCCTCGCAAATCTGACAACGGCCCACCCCGCGACGGGCGCCACCTTCCCGCTGCTCGAGGGACACGGCGCCTGTGACGTGAGCGCGTAAGCGCCGTAGCCGCACGCGTTCACCGCGAGATCCTTCCCGGGAGCGTCGCGCGGATCGCGGAACCCGGGCGCCCGCCGGGCCCGGCACTCTCATTGCACCGGTGCCGGCAGGTCGAATCGCGCCCGCGTGGCCTGGCTTGCTTCCGGGCCGCGAGCGCCCCGCTCGTACCGGGCGGGCGTCCACGGACCCTCGCCAGAGAGAAAGGGGACCATGCGGACCCTTCGAGCACGCTCCCGCGCTGCGGCCTTCCTGCTGTCCTCGACCGCGATCCTCGCCGCCGGCCCGGTGTCGGCGCAGGTCCTGCCGCTCTCGTCCCTCGAGATTCCCCGGCCGGCGAGCCTCGCGGACTACGTCCGCGACGAGCAGGCCGCCCGGGTCCTCGGGAAGGCCCTGTTCTGGGACATGCAGGTGGGCAGCGACGGCGTGCAGGCATGCGGCACGTGTCACTTCCGGGCCGGCGCGGACCCGCGGAGGAAGAACCAGATCAGCCCCGGATTGCTGCGGGTTCTGCTGAACGACCTGGACCAGAACGGCAACCCCACCGCGGCTCCCGATCACGACTTCGACGGGCAGGGTCCGAACCACGTGCTGAGCCGGCAGGACTTTCCCCTCCGGCGGCTCACCGATCCCATGAATCGTGAGTCCGCCATTCTCCTGGACCGGAACAACGTGGTGTCCTCGCAGGGCGTGCGTCACGCGATCTTCGGCCAGGACGGCCGCCCGGAGACTGATCCCGACGGCTTCTCGGTCGGCCAGGGGCGCCGGCGCGGCAACGTCCGCCGAGTCGAGCCGCGCAACACGCCGACGATGATCAATGCCGTCTTCAACCATCGCAACTTCTGGGACATGCGGGCGCAGAACCTCTTCAACGGCGTCAACCCGTTCGGCGACCGCGATGCCGAGGCGTTCCTCTACAGCGCCGTCGATCCGTCGAACCTCCAGCGGGTGCAGGTGCTCCTGGAGAACTCGAGCCTCGCGTCGCAGGCGGTCGGCCCGCCGACGAACCGGTTCGAGATGTCGGCCGATGGGCGGACGTTCCCCGACGTCGGCCGGAGCCTGATGCTGGAGCTCGGACGACGCCATCGCGGCGACGCCCGGCGCCTCCTGCTCGCGCGCCCGCTCGCGCTGCAGCTGGTGCACCGCAATGACAGCGTGCTCGGTCCCCTGAGCCGCGCGCCCTTGCGGGGCCTGAACGTGACCTACGAGGCCCTGATCCGCCGTGCGTTCCAGCGCCAGTGGTGGGACTCGCCCCGCTTCATCAAGGTCGCGGAGGACGGCACCACGACCGTCGTGAACCAGCGGGACAGCGATCCGGCCACCGACGAGTTCTCCCTGATGGAGTACAACTTCTCGCTGTTCTTCGGGCTCGCCGTCCAGGCGTACGAGGCGACGCTCGTCGCCGACCAGACGCCCTTCGACAAGTTCCTGGCGGGCCAGGGGGCGCTGTCGCCGGCGGCCGACCGAGGTCGACAGGTCTTCTTCAACGTGAACGCGGCCCCTGCCCCGAGAGGCAACTGCCTCTTCTGCCACTCCGGCCCGCTTCTCAGCGAGGCCTCCGTCCAGAGCATCCTCGCCGACGGAATGACCCGGACCGTGAACGTCACGGGGCCGCCGCCGTCAAAGCAGCTGAGCGACCGGGGGACGCGCACCATCGGCGTGCGCGAGACGGGTGACGACCTCGGCAACGCCGGCCTGGACCCGTTCCTGAACTCGCTGTCGGTGGCGGTGCGGGACTTCGTTCCCGACCCGGCGGGACCGGTCACCAACCTCGCGGCCGACGGCACCTTCAAGATCCCGGGCCTGCGCAACGTGGAGCTCACCGCGCCGTACTTCCACAACGGCGGCGAGGCGACGCTCCTGGACGTGGTCAACTTCTACGCCCGGGGAGGGAACCGGGGCGGTCCGACCCCCGAGAACCAGATCGTGACCCGCGACGGCACCGTGATCACCGGGCTGACGCCGCTCAGCTTCAACGCCGACACGCCCGAGGCGAATGCCGTGAAGGCCGACCTCGTCGAGTTCCTGAAGTCACTCACCGACGAGCGCGTCCGCAGGGCCGCGGCGCCCTTCGACCATCCGCAGATCTTCGTCCCGAACGGCCATCCGGGGAACGAGACCTCGGTCATCCAGCTCAACGGTCAGGCCGTCGACTCGCTCCTGGAGATCCCGGCCACCGGCCGGAACGGAGGCGCGGTCCTGCCCGGCTTCCTGGAGGATGATTGAGGGAGGGCTCCGGCGACTAGCGAGCCTGCCCCGGGCCACGCCCGCGAGCCGTGGCCCGGGATCCCTCCGTCGCGGGGGCTTCTCAGAACTGGCTGCAGACCTTGCCGAAGTGCTGGCCGGCCGGCAGGGCCTTGATCGCGCTCGCCACCTCCTCGAACGCGAAGAGCCGTTCGTCGACGGGCGGGACCGTCCCGTGGAGCTCCATGGCGCGGACCATGTCCTCGAAGAGCTCGCGGCTTCCCACGGTGACGCCCTGGAGGCGGATGTTCTGCGTGACGACCGCGCCCAGGCCCAGCTGGGCGGTGGCCCCCGCCAGGACGCCGATCAGGGCCAGGGTGCCGCTCGTCCGCACCGCGCGCACCGAGGCGTCGAGCGTGCCCGCGACCTCGACCACCAGGTCGACTCCCACGCCGCCCGTGACCTCGCGCGCCACCTTGTGCCAGTCGGGATTGGTCTTGTAATTCACCACGTGGTCCGCGCCCATCGCGCGGACGCGCTCGAGCTTCGCGTCGCTCGACGAGGTCGCGAGGACGCGGGCCCCGTGCATCTTGGCGAACAGCAGCGCGAAGAGCGAGACGCCGCCCGTGCCCTGGACGAGTACGACGTCCCCGGCCTTGACCCGGCCCTGCGCGACGACGGCGTGCCAGGCGGTGACGGCGGCGCACGGCAGGGTCGCCGCCTGCACCGCGTCCAGGTGGCGCGGCGCGCGGACCACTCCCTCCTGGCTGAGCACCATGAGCTCCTGCATCACGCCGTCGCGCGGCCCGCCCAGGGTCCCGCTCCAGTGGGCCTCGCGAAACGGCCCGCTCCACCAGGTCTGGGTGAAGATCGGGCAGACGAGGTCGCCCACCGCCACGCGTGAGACGCCGGCGCCGACCGCGACCACGCGGCCGGCGCCGTCCGAGCAGGGAATCAGGGGGAGCGCGCCGCCCCGGCGGCCGTAGCCGCCGCGTGACATCACGTAGTCCCGGTAGTTGAGGGACGCGGCCGCCATCCTGAGCTGCACCTCGCCCGGCCCGGGCTCGCGCGTCGGCCGCTCCGCGAGCACGATGCTGTCGGGGCTCCAGGTGTCCTGGATCTGCATGACCTTCATGGTCGGCATGCGTGCCTTCCTCCCGCGGGCGGACCGTGGCTGGGATGACGGCTCACTCGGGAAGGCATGCTAGCAGGCCCGAGGCGTCGGCTCCACCCGAGGATCGCGCTCCCCCGCGGCGACGCGGAGAAGCGGTCTAGCACGCGGGCGCCGGTGGTCCCGGAGAGTGCGTGCGAGGCGCCGGGTCGGCCGCCGTCAGCGGCGGCCCGGCGCCCG
>DATBGA010000025.1:0-14797 GCA_036558225.1 Candidatus Methylomirabilota bacterium
CGCACGCCCAACCGGCCCTCGCCCCGCTGGTCGACCACGACCAGCTGGGCCCGATCGGACCCCGTCACCGGAGCCGCGTCCACCGACAGGATCAGTCCGCCCGTCCGGAAGACGGCGCCGTCCACGGGGGCCGGAAGGCCCCCCTCACTCGCGCGGTAGAGGGTCAGGTTCTGCTCGTCGCCCACCACCAGCTCGGCCCGCCCGTCGCCGTCGAGGTCGCCAAGCGCCACCGCGCGCACCGGCCCCTCCAGCGGGTACTTGCGCTCGAGCTCGGGAGTCTCCTCCCAGGCAAAGCGCGGCGGGAAGGCGGCGGGGACCAGCGGCGCTCGGAGGGAGACGAGCGTCTCCCCGGTCTGCCCCGAGACCCACGTGGTCTCCAGGACCCGCGCCGTCCCGTCGCGGACCAGCCGGGAGCTGAGGACGGCGGCCCCGCCGAGCCGCCGGCTCACCTCGAGGGCCGAGGGGCTCGAACCCCGCGCCTGGCCCAGAAGGTCGAGGACCTTCTGCGGATCGACCGCCAGGAACCGGCCCGTCTTCTCGAGGATCGCCGAGAAGCGCGCCACGAGCAGGAGCTGCGTCTGGTCGGCGCTGTCGAAGGCGGCCTGGACCCCGCTGGTCGGGAGCACGGCGACGGGGACCCGCCCCGAGGTAATCCGCGCGCCGTCCCCCGGGACCGGGGCCGGGGCGGTGCCGCCCGCCACAGGAACGAGCCGGCCGGACGCGGCGCCGGACTCGACCGCCGTCACGACGAGCGTGCCGAGCACCTGCTCGGCGTGACCCAGCGGCTGATTCGTGACGGGGTGACGGAAGATCTCCCCGCGCCGGAAGATGGTCATCTCGAGGCCGGGGCGCAGCTCCGCGATGCCCGGGCCCTCGATCCGGATGGCATTCGCCGTCACCGCGGCCACGCGGGCCTCGACCTTCGGGAACGCCGCCGCGAGCTGCACCGCGATCTTCTCATAGGTCGTCCCGAGATCCTGCAGGATGTCCGCCCGCGCCGCGCCGGCGGTCCCGACGACGAGGCCCAGGATCGCTACCAGCGCGACGATCACGGCGCGGCCCCGCTGCCCGCCCGCGCCGCCCGGCCCGGACCGTCGCATGGCGTCAGAAGGCCACCGACGGGCGGTGGATCCCGAACACCGCGCGGAGGCGCGCGCCGATCTCGCCGAGGGTGACATCGGCCTGCACGGCATCCAGGAGCCGCGGCACCAGGTTGTCGGTCCCGCGGGCCGCGCGCTCGACGGCGTCCAGGGCGCGGGCCGCCCGATCACCGTCACGGCGCCGCCGGAGCTCGTGGAGCCGCTGGGCTTGCCGGGCCTCGACCCCCGGGTCCGGCTGAAAGAGCGCGGCCGGCGCGGGCGTGTCGGTCACGAACTCGTTGACCCCGACGACAACGCGGGCTCGGCTCTCGACCTCCTGCTGGTATCGATACGCCGCGTCCTGGATCTCCCGCTGCATGAAGGGGATCGCCGCCACCGCTCCCCCGAGCCCGTCGATCTTGTCGAGGTAGGCCTGGGCCCCGTCCTCGATGTCCCGCGTGAGGCGCTCGACCAGGTAGGCCCCGCCGAGGGGATCCACCGTCGCCGCGACGCCCGACTCGTAGGCGAGAACCTGCTGGGTCCGGAGCGCGGTCCGCACGGCCGCCTCGGAGGGGAGCGACAGCGCCTCGTCCATCGAGTTGGTGTGGAGCGACTGGCACCCGCCGAGGATGGCGGCCAGCGCCTGGATGGCCACGCGCACGATGTTGTTCTCGGGCTGCTGGGCCGTCAGCATCGAGCCTGCCGTCTGGGCGTGGAACCGGAGCATCCACGCGCGCGGGTCGCGGGCCCCGAAGCGCTCCCGCATGAGGCGGGCCCAGAGCCGGCGCGCGGCGCGGAACTTGGCGACCTCCTCGAGGAGGTCGTTGTGGGCGTTGAAGAAGAAGGAGAGCTGGGGCGCGAACTCGTCGATCTGGAGGCCGGCGGCCTCGGCCGCCTGCACGTAGGCCACCGCGTTGGCCAGCGTGAAGGCGACCTCCTGCACGGCGGTGCACCCCGCCTCGCGCAGGTGGTAGCCCGAGATCGAGATCGTGTTCCAGCGCGGCACGCGGTCCTTGCAGTACCCGAAGACGTCCGTCACGAGCCGGAGGGACGGGCCCGGCGGGAAGATGTAAGTGCCGCGCGCGATGAACTCCTTGAGAATGTCGTTCTGCACGGTGCCGGCGAGGGCCGCCGCCGGGACGCCCTGGCGCTCGGCCACCGCCAGGTAGAGCGCCAAGAGTATGGCCGCGGTGGCGTTGATCGTCATCGAGGTCGAGACGCGGTCGAGCGGCAGGCCCCGGAGGAGCTCCGCCATGTCGTCGAGGCTCGAGATGGACACCCCGACCCGCCCGACCTCGCTCCGCGCCTCGAGGGCGTCCGCGTCGTGGCCCATCTGGGTGGGCAGGTCGAAGGCGACCGACAGCCCCGTCTGCCCTTGCGCCAGGAGGTAGTGGAACCGCCCGTTGGTCTCGGCCGCCGTGCCGAAGCCCGCGTACTGCCGCATGGTCCAGAGGCGCCCCCGGTACATCGTCGGCTGGACGCCCCGGGTGTAGGGATACTCGCCCGGGAACCCGAGGTCGGCGAGGTAATCGAAGCCGCCCAGGTCGGCGGGCGTTCCGAGTCGCGGCACCGGCGCGCCCCAGGTGGTCTCCAGCCGGGGCCGCTCGGGCGTCCGCTCGACCGCGGGCCGGAGCGTCTCCTGCTCCCAGCGCGCCAGGGCGGCCTCGAGGCTCGGCCGGGGCGGGCGGGCGGCGGGCGGGGGAGTCGGCGCGCTCGCGCTCACAGCGGCAGGTTCCCGTGCTTCCGCGGCGGATTCTGGTCCCGCTTGCTGCGGAGGGTCTCGAGGGCCGAGACGAGGCGGCGGCGCGTCTCGCGCGGCTCGATCACGTCGTCGACGTACCCGCGCTCCGCCGCCACGTAGGGGTTGGCGAACTTCTCCCGGAACTCGGCGACGCGCTCGGCCCGGAAGCCCGCGGGGTCGGCGGCCTCGCCGAGCTCCCGGCGGTAGAGGACGTTCACCGCCCCCTCGGGCCCCATCACCGCGATCTCGGCGGTCGGGAACGCGAAGTTCGCGTCCGCGCGGATGTGCTTGCTGGCCATCACGCAGTAGGCGCCGCCGTAGGCCTTGCGCGTGATGACGGTGAGCTTGGGGACCGTCGCCTCGGCGAAGGCGTAGAGGAGCTTCGCTCCGTGCTTGATGATGCCCCCGTACTCCTGCGCGGTGCCGGGGAGGAAGCCCGGCACGTCCTCGAACGTGACGAGCGGGATGTTGAAGCAGTCGCAGAACCGGACGAAGCGGGCGCCCTTGAGGGACGCGGCGATGTCGAGGCAGCCCGCCAGGTGGGCCGGCTGGTTGGCGACGATCCCGACCGGCCGGCCGCCGAGCCGCCCGAAGCCCACCACGAGGTTCGGGGCGTACTCGGGCTGGACCTCGAAGAAGTGCTGGTCGTCGAGGACCGTCTGGATCAGCTCCTTCATGTCGTACGGCTTGGTAGGGTTGTCGGGCACCAGGCGCTGGAGGCTCTCGTCCATGCGGTCGGGCGGGTCCGCCGTGGCGCGCACCGGGGCATCCTCGAGGTTGTTCGGCGGGAGGAATCCCAGGAGCTCCCGGATCCCCTCGAGGCAAGCCTCCTCGCTCTCGACCGCGAAGTGGGCGACGCCCGAGACCCGCGCGTGGGTGTCGGCGCCGCCGAGCTCCTCGAAGGTCACCTCCTCGTGCGTGACGGCCTTGAGGACCTCGGGTCCCGTCACGAACATGTAGGACGACCCGCGCACCATGAAGATGAAGTCGGTGATGGCCGGCGAGTAGACGGCGCCCCCGGCGCACGGGCCCATGATCGCCGAGATCTGCGGCACCACCCCCGACGCGAGCACGTTCCGGAGGAAGATGTCGGCGTAGCCGGCGAGGGAGACGACCCCTTCCTGGATGCGCGCCCCGCCGGAGTCGTTCAGCCCGACGATCGGCACGCCGACCTTGAGCGCCAGATCCATGATCTTGCAGATCTTCTGCGCGTAGGTCAGCGAGAGCGAGCCGCCGAACACGGTGAAGTCCTGGGCGAACAGGTAGACCGGGCGCCCGTTGATCCGTGCGGACCCCGTCACGACGCCGTCCCCCAGCACCCGTTGCCCGGCCATGCCGAAGTCGGTGGCCTGCTGGACGACGAACCGGTCGAGCTCCTCGAACGAGCCCTTGTCGACGAGCGCCGCCACCCGCTCCCGGGCGGTCCGCTTGCCGGCCGCGTGCTGCCGGGCGATTCGCTCGGAGCCGCCGCCGAGCTCGGCCGCCGCGCGGAGCCGGGCCAGCTCGGCGAAGCGCTCGTCGAGGCTCAACCGGCGCTCCGGAGCGGCAGGGAGGGGGGGATCGTGGTCTGCTGAAACATCGGTTTGACAGTATACGGGGCCCGCGGAGAGAGCGTCAAACGCACCGGCCCCGAATTTGACGCGGGCGTGGAGCCTCTGTTAGCTTGAGGGCTCAACCTCGCGACGGCAAAGGGGCCACCCGGTGCTACAAGTAGCCGCGCTGATTGCCAGCCTGGCGTTCCTCGCCCTCGTGATCGCGGTCATCCCGGCCCTCCTCCAGGTGGCCCGGACCGCACGCGCGGCCGAGCAGACGCTGGCGACCGTCGACCGCGAGGTCAAACCCCTGACCACGCAGGTCCAGGCGCTCCTCCAGGAGCACCGCACGCTCGCCCAGCAGGCGACCAAGGACCTCCGCCAGATCGAGGGCATCGCCCTGATGGCGCAGGACGTGCTCGCGCGGGTGACGAACCTCACGAGCCTGCTCGCGAGCTTCGGGACCGTGGGCCGCGTGGTCGGCGTCGCCCGGGGCCTCCAGAAGGGGATCGACGTGTTCGTCCACCGCCTGGCGCGCCACCGCGGCAAGGAGTGAGCCATGAGTGAAGAGCGCGATGACCTGAACTTCCTCGGAGCGTTGGGCCTGCTCGCCGTGGGCGCGATCATCGGCGCCGCCGCCGCGCTCCTGCTGGCCCCGAAGACCGGCGACGAGACGCGCGAGCTGCTCAAGGAGAAGGGCGCCGACTGGGCCCGGCAGGCGCGGGAGCGGGGGGCGGAGCTGGCCAAGCGGGCGCAGGAGACGATGGGCGACGCGCAGGTCCGGGCCCACGAGTACTTCGGACGCGGCCGCGAGGTCGTCGAGGACACCTCCGCCCAGCTGAAGGCCGCGTTCGAGGCGGGCCGCGGCGCCATGCGGGAAGAGATCGCGCGGCTCCGCGGCCGCGACGAGCCGCTCGAAGGCGTCTAGCAGAGCTCCGACGCGTTCGCGTCGGGGGGAGCGCGCGCGCGTTCCGGCGTCTTAGAGGTGGATGGCCTGCCCCATCGCGTCGAGGGCGGCTTCCATCACCGCTTCGGCCATCGTGGGGTGGGCATGGATGGTGTGGCCCACCTCCTCGACGGTGGCCTCGAGGGTCTTCCCGAGCCCGAACTCGGCGATCAGCTCGGTCGCCTCCGCGCCCAGGATGTGGACACCCAGGATCTCGCCCGTGTCGGCCGCGGCGACGATCTTGACCAGCCCCTCGGGCTCGGCGAGCGCCTGCGCCTTGCCGTTGGCGAGGAACATGTACTTGCCCACCTTCACCGCGCGGCCGTCCGCCCGAGCGTCGGCCTCGGTGAGGCCGAGGCTCGCCACCTGGGGATGGCAGTAGGTGCAGCCCGGGATCGTCCGGTAGTCGACCGGGCGGCCGGGGTGGCCGGCGAGTGATTCGGCGGCCACGATGCCCTCGGCGCTCGCCTTGTGCGCGAGGAGCGGCGGCCCCGCGAGGTCGCCGATCCCGTAGACGCCCGGCACCGACGTCTCCATCCGCGGCGAGACCTTGACGAAGCCCCGGTCCATGGCCACCCCGAGGGCGTCGAGCCCGAGCGCCTGCGTGTTCGCCCCCCGGCCCACGGCCATCAGGACCATCGCGGCCTCCACGCGGGCCGCCTGCCCCTCCTGCTCGAGCTCGACCGTCACGCCGTCGCGCCCGACGCGCACGGCCTGCACCTTGACCCCGGTCCGGACGTCGATCTTCCGCTTGGCGAAGCTCCGCGCGAGGAGCTTCGAGACCTCCTCGTCCTCGATCGGGAGCAGCCGGGGGAGGGCCTCGACGATCGTGACCTGGACCCCGTACGCGGCGAAGACGTCCGCGAACTCGACGCCCACGGCGCCGGCGCCGATCACCACCACGGACGGCGGCAGGCGCTCGAGGCGGAGCGCCTCGTCGGAGCTGATGACCCGCGTCTTGTCGATCGCCACGCCCGGCAGGCTCTTCGGCACGGCGCCCGTCGCCAGCACGACCGCGCGCGCCTCCAGCGTGCGGGTCGTCCCGTCCGCGGCCTGGACGCGCACCGCCCCCGGTGCCGTCACGGTGCCGCGCCCGGCGACGAGGGTGATCTTGTTCTTGCGGAACAGGAACTCGACGCCCTTGGACATCCGCTCGGCCACCTGGCGGCTTCGCTGATAGGCGACCCGGTAGTCGGCGCGGAGGTTGTCCACGGTGACGCCGAACTCGCCCGCCCGCTGGAAGAGCTGGAGCACCTCCGCGTTGCGGAGGAGGGCCTTCGTCGGGATGCAGCCCCAGTTCAGGCAGATACCCCCGGGCCGGTCGGCCTCGACGACGGCGACCCGCTGGCCCAGCTGGGCCGCCCGGATCGCCGACACGTACCCGCCCGGGCCCGAGCCGATGACGACGGCGTCGAAGCGCTCGCTGGCCATGGGGCGTCAGACCAGGAGTGACAGCGGCGCCTCGAGGGTCGCCTTGAGATCGGCGAGGAAGCGGGCGCCCATGGCGCCGTCCATCACACGGTGGTCGGCCGAGAGCGTGACGCGCATGCGCTTGCCGACCGCCAGCTGCCCGTCGACCACGACCGGCTTGTCGACGATCGCCCCGACGGCGAGGATCGCCCCCTCCGGAGGATTGATGATCGCCACGAACTCGTCCACGGGGAACATCCCGAGATTCGACACGGAGAAGGTCGCGCCGGAGAGCTCCTGCTGGCGGAGCTTCCGCGCCCGGGTGCGCTCGATGAGGTCCCGCGCCTCCGCGGCGATCTGGAAGAGCGACTTCCGGTCGCAGTCCCGGAGGACCGGCGTGATGAGTCCGTCCTCCACGGCGACGGCGATCCCGATGTGGGCGGCCCGGTGCCGCCGGATGGCGTCGCCGGTGAAGCTCGCGTTGACCCCCGGGTGCTTCTGGAGCGTCACCGCGCAGGCGCGCACGATCACGTCGGTGAACGTGACCTTCGGCGCCCCCGGCAGCGCCTGGAGCTCCTCGCGCAGCACGGCCGCGCGCTCCATGGCGATCTCGCTCGTGACGTAGAAGTGGGGCACCGGGGCCTTGGACTGCGTCATCTGCCGCGCGATCGCGGCCCGGATGGGGCTCAGCGCGACGTCCTCGGTCTCCTCCCCGGTGCGCGCGACGGCCGGCGCCACGGCCGCGACCGCGGGCATCGCCGGCCCCGCGGCGGGGCGCCCCGCCGCCGGGCGCGCGGCGGCGTACGCCTCGATGTCCCGCTGGATGATCCGGCCGCTGGGCCCGGTGCCGGTCACGCGGGCGAGGTCGATGTTCGCCCGCTGGGCGAGCTTCCGCGCGAGCGGGGAGACGCGGAGACGGCCCGGGGGCAGCACGGTCGGGACGCTCGCCGCGGCGACCGCCGCCGGAGCCGGAACGGGGGCCGGGACCGGAGCTGACGCGGGCGCGGGGGCGGGGGCCGCCTTCGGGGCCGGCGCGGCGGCCGGCGCCGCCGCCGGTGCCGCGGGGGCGGCGGGGGGCGCGGTCGCCCCCCCGATCACGGCGCTGATGTCGTCGCCCGGCTCGGCGATCACGGCGATCAGCCCGCCGACTGGCACGGCGGCCCCGGGCGCGACGAGGAGCTTCCGCAGGACGCCGGAGCCGAAGGCCTCGAGCTCGATGTCGGCCTTGTCGGTCTCGATCTCGGCGATGATGTCGCCACCCGAGATGCGGTCTCCCTCCTGCTTGAGCCAGCGCAGGAGCTTGCCGGTCTCCATCGCCTCCGACAGCTTCGGCATGACAACCTTGGTCACCGCCATGGTCCGCTCACCCTCCTCGGGGAGTCCCGTCAGACGGAGCAGAGCTTGCGCAGCTCTTCGATGATCAGCTCCTTGGATGGGGTCTTCAGCCGCTCCAGGTTCCGGGCATACGGCATGGGCGCGTCCGCGCCGAAGACGCGCTCCACCGGGGCGTCCAGCTCGTCGAACGCATGCTCGGTGATGAACGCCGCGATCTCGGACCCCATGCCGGCGAAGCCCGCCCCGGACTCCGCCACCAGGACCCGGTGCGTCTTCCGCACCGAGCCCAGGATGGTCTCGGTGTCCATGGGACGGAGTGTGCGAGGATCGACGATCTCCACCGAGATGCCGTCGGATTTCTCGACCTCCTCGGCCGCCTCGAGCACCCGGTAGTACATGCCCGAGTAGGCGATCACCGTCACGTCGCGCCCCTCGCGCTTGACCTCGGCTACCCCGAGCGGGATGAGGAACTCGGCGTCGTCGGGCACCTCGCCCTTGACGCCGTAGAGGGTCTCCGACTCGATGAAGATCACGGGGTTGTCGTCCCGGATCGAGCTCTTCAGGAGGCCCTTGGCGTCGCGGGGCGTCGTCGGACGCACCACCTTCAGCCCGGGCACATGGCAGAAGTACGACTCCATCGACTGCGAGTGCTGCGCGGCCAGCTGGTGGGCGGGCCCGCCCGGCCCGCGGATCACGAGCGGGATCCGGAACTGGCCGCCTGACATGTAGAAGATCTTGGCCGCGTGGTTGACGATCTGGTCGACCGCCACCAGCGCGAAGTTGAAGGTCATCATCTCGACGACGGGCCGGAGGCCCACCATCGCCGCGCCGATCCCGACCCCCGTGAAGCCGGACTCGCAGATCGGCGTGTCCACGACGCGCCGCTCGCCGAACTTCTCGAGCAGCCCCTGGCTCACCTTGTAGGCGCCGCCGTAGACGCCGACCTCCTCGCCAATGAGAACCACCCGGTCGTCCCGCTCCATCTCCTCGCGAAGGGCGTGGTTCAGCGCCTCCCGGTATGTGATCACCGCCATGCCTGCCTCCCTCTCCCGGCGCCCCGGCCCCGTTCGCGTCTCACGCGTAGACGTCCTGCGTCAGCCACTCCGCCGGCGGCTCCGGCGAGGCGTCCGCGAACGCCACCGCGTCGCTGACGCGCGCCTCCACCCGCTCGGCCAGGGCTTGCCAAGCGGCCTCGTCGAGCGCCCCCGCCTCGCGGAGCCGCTCGCGCAGGCCGACGATGGGATCGCGACGCTTCTCCTCCGCGACCTCTTCCTTCGTGCGGTACACCGCGGCGGCGGGATCCCGCATGGAGTGGCCCCGGAACCGGTAGGTCCGGGCCTCGACCAAGGTCGGGACCTTGCTCTCCCGGGCGCGCGCCACGGCGCGCCCGACGCACTCGCGCACGGCCAGCACATCCATGCCGTCGCAGGCCTCCCCCGGCATCCCGTACGCGGCGGCGAACTTCGAGATGTCGGTCTGGGCGAGGGCCCGCTCGATGGCCGTGCCCATCGCGTAGCGGTTGTTCTCGCAGACGAACACGACCGGCAGCTTCCAGAGGGCCGCCAGGTTCATCGACTCGTGGAACTCCCCCTGCGGCACCGAGCCGTCCCCGAAGAAGCAGAGGATCACCCGCGGGCGGTCCTCGTACCGGATGGCGAAGCCGACGCCGGTGGCGATGGGGAGATAGCCACCCACGATCGCGTGGCCGCCGAGGAAGTTGATGGCGCGGTCGAACATGTGCATCGAGCCGCCCTTGCCCTTCGAGACGCCGTCGCGCCGCCCGAACAGCTCGGCCATGACCCGCCGCGGGTCTCCGCCCTTGGCGAGGATGTGCCCGTGCTCGCGGTAGCCCGCGATCACGTAGTCGTCGGGACGGAGGGTCGACATCGCTCCCACCGCCACCGCCTCCTGGCCGATGTAGAGGTGGAGGAAGCCTCCGATCTTGCCGAGGGCGTACATCTCGGCCGCCTTCTCCTCGAACCGTCGGATGAGCTGCATCTGCTCGAGAAGGGCGAGCGCGACCGCGGTGTCCCCGCGGGCGATCGTCCCTTTCACGGATTCCGTCGTCGCCACTGCTCGACCTCCCTTGTCGCGCGGCCCGCCGGGGCTCACCAGCGCATCAACGCCAGATCGTCGACGTTGATCCGGAAGCGGGCTCGGAAGATCGCCACGATGATCGCCAGCCCGACCGCGACCTCGGCCGCCGCGACCGTCATCACGAAGAACACGATGATCTGCCCGTCGGCCGCGCCATGGGCGCGCCCGAAGGCGACGAACGCCAGGTTCGCGGCGTTCAGCATCAGCTCGATCGACATGAAGATCACCAGCGGGTTCCGCCGGACGAGGACGCCCACCACGCCGATGGTGAACAGGATCGCCGACAGCCCGACATAGTACGCCGGCGGGACCATGCTCACCGAGCCACTCCGGCTCTCCGGGCGCTGATCGGACGGCCTGCGGCCTGCGGGCTCACCGGGACACCCGGGCCAGGGCGGAGCCGATCCGACGGCCTTTGACCTGTGGGCTCATGGCCTCATGCGCCCGCCCGCCGGCGGGCTAGGGTAAGCGCCCCGACCAGCGCCGCCAGGAGCAGGAGCGAGGTCACCTCGAACGGAAACAGGTAGTCGGTGAAGAGCAGCCGGCCGATGGTCGCGACCCCGCCGGGCGCGGCGGCCGCGGCCGGGCCGCCCGTGCGCCCGGCCACGAGGACGATGGTCGCGCCGAGGAAGGCCGCCAGCGGCAGCGCGAGGCGCCGCGCCCGCGCGAGGGGGTCCGGCCCCGCCTCGGCCCGCCCGGGAATCAGCAGCATGATCGCGAAGATGAAGAGCACCATGATGGCCCCCGCGTAGACGATGACCTGGGCGAGGGCGAGGAACTCGGCGCGGAGCATGAGGTAGAGCACCGCGACGCAGAACAGGTTCGCGACCAAGAAGAGCGCCCCGTGCAGCGGGTTCGGCCGGATCACCAGCCCGAGGGCGGTGGCGATCGACGTCGCGGCCACGAGGACGAACACGGCCCACTCCATCAGCTCACCGTGGGGGGGAGCGGCGTCGCGCCGTTCGACAGTCCTCGACCTTTGGCCCCACACCCTCCCCCCCCCGCATGGTTCATGGGCATGGTGGCCACGGCGAGACGCCCGCGGCTCATCACTCGAACCCCAGACGGACCAGGGCCGCCGGCGGCGCCATGGTCGGCAGGCCGTCGGGGCCGGCGGGCTCGAGCGCCAGGAGCACGTCCTTCGAGTAGACCATGCCCTCGCGGCTGAAGGCCGAGAACTCCAGGATCCCCGTGTCCATGCGGATCGCGTCCTCGGGGCAGGCCTCGACGCAGAAGCCGCAGAAGACGCACTTGCCGAGGTCGATGTCGAACCGCGTCGGGTACTTCTCGATGTCCGGGTTCGGGTGCTCCCCCGCCACGATGTAGATGCAGTGGGCGGGGCAGACGGTCTCGCACATCATGCAGGCGACGCAGCGGGGCGAGCCGTCGTCGCGCCGCACCAGCCGGTGGAGGCTCCGGAGCCGCGGGGCGAGAGGACGCCGCTCCTCCGGCCACTGGTACGTCACGGCCCCCTTCCGGCCGCGCACCCAGCGCCCCATGTTCCGGAAGAAGTGGCCCGCGGTCACCCGGAGGCCGACGAGCACCTCCGCGAGGTAGAAGCGCTCGCGCGGGCTCGCGGCCGCGGCCACCTGACGGCGGACCCGCAGGACCTTCGGCGGCGGGGGAGACGCGGGCGCGGTCGCCACCGTGGTCGCCACCTAGAGCAGCAGCACCGCGGCCGTCAGCACGATGTTCAGCACGGCCAGCGGCAGGAGCCCGAGCCAGCCGAGACGCATCGCCTGATCGTACCGGAAGCGCGGCAGGGTCCACCGGACCAGCATCAGGAACCACACCATCGCCACGACCTTGGTCACGAACGCCCCGATCTGGAGCAGCGCCACGACGAGCGACGGCAGGCCGAGGCCGAGGCCCCCCGGCAGGTGGAAGCCGTCCCGGAAGAGGAAGGGCACCTGCCAGCCGCCCAGGAACAGCGCGGTCGTCATCCCGGCGACCACCACGGTCTCCACGAAGTCGGCCATCAGGAACATGCCGAACTTCATCCCGCTGTACTCGACGTTGTAGCCGATGATCTCGGACTCGCCCTCCGGGAAATCGAACGGCGCCCGCTTGGTCGTGGCGATGCCGGCGGTCAGGAACAGGATGAACCCGAGGGGCTGCGTCAGGATGCCCCACTTGGGGATGATCCCGCCCCAGTAGGCGCCCTGGCCGCGCGCGATCTCCTGGAGGTCGAGCGAGCCGTAGACCATGCAGACGCCCATGATCGAGGCGCCGATCGCGACCTCCGCGGAGATCATGAGGGCGGCCGCGCGCTGCCCCCCGAGGAGGGCGTAGTTGTTCGCGGAGGCCCAGCCGGCCAGCACGACGCCGTAGACGCCCATCGACAGCATCGCGAAGACGTAAAGCACGCCGGCGTTCAGCTCGACCGCCTGGAGGGAGATCTCGCGGCCCCCGATCTGGAGGACGTCCCCGAAGGGGATCGTCGCGAAGCCGGACAGCGCGAAGAAGACCGACACCACCGGCGCGACCAGGAAGAGCACCCGGTCGGCGCGGGCCGGCATGAAGTCCTCCTTGGTCAGCATCTTGACGGCGTCCGCCAGCGGGTGGAACAGCCCGAAGAGGCGAAGGCCCAGGATCGACGCCCGGTTCGCACCCACGCGGTCCTGCATGACCGCGGACTGCTTGCGCTCGACCCAGGTCAGGAGCCCGCCGAGGTTCAGCACGAAGCCCATGACGAAGGCGACCCGCGCGAACGCGATGCCGAGGTCGACCATGACGGCGCTCACCGCGCGCCGCCCTCCGGCCGGCCGGCGGCGGACGGCTGCCCGTTCGCGCCCGGCGCCGGCGCCCCGTGGTCCCCGAGCGCCTGGTAGCTCAGCCCCGCGAACGCGGGCGTCCCCGCCACCAGGTCGCGGAAGACGTTCGCCGCCCGCAGAGGCTTCCAGTCGTGGCCGAGGGCGCGGGCGAGCGCGGCGAGGATCTCCCAGTCGGGCCGCGCGTCCGCGCGCGGCAGCACGGCCCGCCAGAACCGCTGGACCCGGCCCCCCACGTTCGTCCAGGTCCCCTCGCGCTCGACCCAGGCGGCGCTCGGCAGGACCACGTGCGCCCGGGCGCTCGTCCCGTTGGCGTTCGGGCCCTGGAAGACGACGCCCTCGACCCGCGCGAGCGCCTCCTCCACCTCCGCCCGGGGCCAGCCCGAGTCGAGGAGGTCGTGGTCGAAGACCCAGAGGAGCCTGAGACGGCCCGCCCGCGCGGCGTCGAGCACGTGGCGCCCGTCGGTCGCCCCCGGCCGTCCGCAGCCGAGCAGCTCGGCCCCCCGCGTGTTGGGCGTCTTGTCGGCGACCCGGAGGAGGGCGTCCTCCGAGCCCGGCGTGCGGGGCGGGACCCGGAAGTCCGCGTGGGCGACGCCCAGCGTGTCCACGAACAGGCGCCGCGCGAGCCAGAGGTCCTCGTTCGACATGCGGGAGGAGAAGAGCACGCCGGTGCCCGCGGGTCCCGCGGCGCGGAGGCCGTCCACCGCCGCGGCCACTGCCTCCTCCCAGCCGAGCGGACGCGCGGTCCCGCCCTCCCGGAGCTCCGGCCGCTCCAGCCGCGTCGGGGCGTCGACGTCGCCGAAGCCGTAGCGCCCCTCGTCGCAGATCCACCACTGGTTCACGTCGGCGTTGAACCGGGGCTTGAGCCGGACGACCCGCCGGCCCTGCGCGTGGTGGGCGCGCTTCGTGTTGGTGTGGACCTCGACGTTGCAGCCGCGGGCGCACCCCGGGCAGACCGACTTCCCCCGGTCCAGGTACCAGACACGGGCCTGGAAGCGGAAGTCGCGGTCGGTGAGGGCGCCGACCGGGCAGATGTCCACGACGTTCCCGGAGTAGGCGTTGTCGAGCGACGTCCCGGGGAACAGGCCGAGCTCCGAGTGGTCGCCCCGGTTGAAGATGCCGAGCTCCCCCGTCTTCGTGATCGTGTCGCAGAAGCGCACGCAGCGCGAGCAGAGGATGCACCGCTCGGCGTCCAGCATCACGTGCGGCCCGATCGGCACCGCCTTCGGCTTGTGGACCTTGTCGTCGATCATCCGGGGCTCGTAGAGCCCGTGCTGCATGTAGTAGATCTGGAGCCAGCATTCCCCCGCCTGGTCGCACACCGGGCAGTCCAGCGGGTGGTTGATCAGGTGCCACTCCATGACCGAGCGCCGGAGGTCGAGCACGCGCGGCGTCTGGGTCATCACCACCATCCCGTCGGCCGCCTGGGTGTTGCAGGCAATCGTCGGGCGCGGCGCCTTCTCGAGGTCGACCATGCAGAGGCGGCACGCCCCGGCGATCGGGAGGCCCGGGTGATAGCAGTAGTGGGGCACCTCGATCCCGAGGCGGCGGGCCGCCTCGATGAGGTTCGTCCCGGCGGGGACCTCGACCGGCTGGCCGTCGACCGTCAGCCTCGGCATGCCGGGCTCACTTCACCGCGGCGGCGCAGTCGGCTCACGGCCCCTCAGTGGGCGCCTGCGCGCGCCGGCGTCCCGAGGCGGACGTCGCAGGCGCCGTGGCGGACGTGGTGGTCGAATTCCGCCCGGAACTTCTCGACGTACGAGACGTACGGCCCGATCGCCCCGTCGTAGAACGCGCAGATCGTGCTGCCCGCGCCGCGCTTGGCGACGTCCACGATCGTGTCCGGGTCCTGGGGGACGCCCTTCCCGGCGAGGATCCGTCCCGTG
>DATBGA010000026.1:0-5959 GCA_036558225.1 Candidatus Methylomirabilota bacterium
GATCTCGTCGCCCGGCGGCGCCCCTTCCTGGACGGCGCGGGCGGCATCCGCCTGGTCGTCCAAGAGCTTGAACTCAAGCACCGCCGTCTTGCCGATCAGCGCCTTCGCCCGAGCGGGATCCTGGACGCCCGGCAGCTGGACAAGGATGCGGTTCTCGCCCTGCTTCTGTATCGTCGGCTCCGCCACGCCGAACTGATCGACGCGGTTCCGGATGACCTTGAGCCCCTGGTCGACGAAGGAGTTCCGGCGCTCGGTGATCACCTTGTCCTTGAGCGTGAGCTCGATCCGGCCCGCCGCGGGATCCGTGGAGCGCGTGTCGAACTCGACGAAGGAGGCCAGCGCCTGCTGCGCCTCCTGGGTCGCCTGTGGCGAGGACAGCTGGATGGTGACTCCCGTGCGGCCCTGGCGCGTGACCTGGGCGCCGATCCCCTTCTTCTGGAGCGCCTGGCGCAGGTCGCCGGCCATGCGGTCCAGCACGTTCTCGATGCCTTTCTCGAGATCGACGCCGAGAACCAGATGGATACCGCCCTGCAGGTCGAGCCCCAGATTGATCGGCTGGCGCGGATGACCCCGCCAGTCGCGAGGCGAGATCAGCGCCACCGACCCCAGGATGACCGCCAGGACGATGCCGATGCGTAGCCAGAGATAGCGAGGCATGGGGGCTCCCGTCAGGCCGAATCCGCGTCGGCGCGGCTTTCGGATTCGAGCCCCGTGATGGCGCTCCGGATGCACTCGACACGGACGGAGTCCCCGAGCTTGAGGGTCACCCGGCGGTCCGTGACGTTGACGATGGTGCCGATCAGCCCGCCCGACGTGACGACCCGGTCGCCCTTCTTGAGGGCGGCGAGCATCTGCTCGCGGTTCCGGCGCTCGCGCTGCTGGGGACGGATCACGAGGAAGAAGAAGATGCCCAGCACCAGCACGATCGGCAGGAGCTGGGGCAGCACGGCGGCGATGCCCCCTCCCGATTGAGGGGCCGGCCCCATGGCGTAGGCGAGGTCGATCACGATGCCTCCTCTTGCCCGGGCGGTGCAGGGCCCGGCGCGGTCACGGGCTCGGCGTCATCCGAGCCATAGGCCTCGAGCACAGCGCGCCGAAACGCGGCGAACGTGCCGGCCGAGATGGCGCCCCGGAAGCCCGCCATCAAGCCGAGATAGTATGTCAGGTTATGGAGCGTGAGGAGCCGATAGACGGTGAGCTCCCGCGCCAGGAACAGGTGCCGGAGGTACGCGCGCGAGAAGTGCTGGCAGGTGTAACAGGGGCACGCCGGGTCCAGAGGGTCCGAGGCCCGGGCGTGCGCCGCGTTCCGGATCACGAGGAGTCCCCCGCTCGTGAAGGCCTGGCCCGTCCGCGCGTGCCGGGTCGGCAGGACGCAGTCGAACATGTCCACCCCCGCCGCCACCGCCTCTACCAGATCGTCCGGTCGGCCGACGCCCATCAGGTAGCGCGGGCGCTCGACCGGGAGCGCCTGCGCGGTCAGCCCGACCAGCTCCCGCATGAGGCCGCGAGGCTCCCCGACCGCGAACCCGCCGAGGGCGTAGCCGTCGAATCCGAGGGCGCAGGTCTCGGCAACGGCGGCCCGCCGGAGGGCCGGGTACATCCCGCCCTGGACGATCCCGAAGCACGCCTGGCCCGGCCGCCGACCGGCGACGTGGGCGGCGTGCGCGCGCCGGGCCCAGCGGACGGTCCGGCCGAGGGACTCCTCGACCGCCTCCTGGGTGGCAGGATGCGGCAGGCACTCGTCGAGCGGATGGAGCACGTCCACGCCGAGGGCGTGCTGGATCCCCACGACCAGCTCGGGGGTGAGCAGGTGCTCGGTCCCGCCGTCGAGGTGCGAGCGGAAGCGGACGCCCTCCTCGCGGATCGTACGGAGCGCGGCGAGGCTCCAGACCTGGTACCCGCCCGAGTCCGTGAGGATGGGCCCGTCCCACGCCATGAAGCGGTGGAGACCTCCGAGCTCGGCGATCAGCGCGTGGCCGGGACGGAGGAAGAGATGGTACGTGTTCGCGAGCACGATCTGGGCGCCGATCTCCCGAAGGTCCGCCGGGGTGAGGCTCTTGACGGTCCCGAGGGTGCCGACCGGCATGAAGGCCGGCGTCTCGACCGTGCCGTGCGCGGTCCGGAGCCGCCCCCGGCGCGCCGCGCCATCCCGCGTCACCAGCTCGAACGACGGGATCGGGCTTTGACTTCCTGACCATTCGCCGGACCCTGCGCCCTCGGCGCTCGAGAATTGTCTAGACGTCAAAGTCTGACCCCAGGAGCATCGCGTCGCCGTAGCTGTAGAAGCGGTAGCTCGCCTGGACGGCGTGGGCGTAGGCTGCGAGCACTCGCTCGCGCCCGGCGAAGGCCGACACCAGCAGAAGGAGCGACGAGCGCGGCAGGTGGAAGTTCGTGAGGAGCGCGTCCACCGCGCGGAACTCGTGCCCGGGCACTATGGTGAGATCGGTCCAGCCCGCCCCCGGCACCACCGTGCCGTCGGGCCGCGCCGCGGTCTCGAGCGCGCGCACCGTGGTCGTCCCCACCGCCACGACGCGACCGCCCCCCTCGCGGGCCCGGGCGATGGCCGCGGCCGTCGTCACGGGAACCTCGTAGCGCTCCGCCTCCACGCGGTGCTCAGTCAGACGCTCGGCGCGAACGGGCCGGAACGTGCCGGGCCCGACGTGGAGCGTCACCCGGTGGACTCCGACCCCGCGGGCGCCCAGATCCGCGAGGAGGTCCTCGGTGAAGTGAAGCCCGGCCGTGGGGGCTGCGACGGCACCGGGCCGGGTCGCGTAGACGGTCTGATACCGCGTCCAGTCCGTGGCGCCCGGAGTCCGGTACCGGCGGATGTAGGGCGGCAGCGGCGGGAGGCCGTGGGCCTCGAGAAAGGCCAGCACGTCGCCTGTTCCGTCCAGCCGGACGGAGGCCCGGCCCAGATCCTCCCGGGCGGTGACGGTCGCGTGCGCCTCGCCGCCGGCCAGGGTAATCACGGTCCCGACCGGACAGCGGCGGGCCGGCCGGAGGAGGGCGGCCCAATCCTCCGGTGTCGGGCCGACCGGGTGAAGGAGCAGGACCTCGATGTCCGCCGCCGCCCCCGCGATTCGCCCGAGCAGCCGGGCGGGCAGGACACGCGTGTCGTTCACGACGAGGCAGTCCCCCGCCCGGAGGAGCTGGCCGAGATCTGTCACCCGGGCGTCCCGGAACGCGCCCGACCGTCGGTCGAGGACCAGCAAGCGCGCGGCATCGCGGCGCTCCGCCGGCTCCTGGGCGATCCGATCCGGCGGGAGCGCGAAGTCGTACTGGGCGAGGTCGCCCGCGACCTGGGCGACGCTAGCCAATGCGGCTTCCCCGCTCGACATCCTGGTCGGGACGAAGCAGGACGACGGTCTTGCCATCCGTGTAGGCGCCGAGCACGAGCACCTCGGACACGAACGGCCCGATCCGCTTCGGGGGAAAATTGACCACGCAAACGACCTGGCGCCCGAGCAGCTCCTCGGGCCGGTACCGGTCCGTGATCTGGGCGCTGGACCGCCGCTCGCCGAGCGGGCCTAGGTCGATCCAGAGCTTGTACGCGGGCTTCCGCGCCTCGGGAAACGGCTCGGCCCGCACGACCGTGCCGATCCGGATGTCGACCTTCTCGAAATCGCCCCAGGTGATGTCGCTCATGGGATCCTGAACTCGCGGGGCACGCCCGCGGGCCCTCTCATCGGAGGGTCGCCAGGGCGGTGCCCGGGTAGTAGTGATCGAGGATCTGAGGATACGTGTATCCACGGTCGGCCATGCCCTTGGCGCCGAACTGGGACAGGCCCACGCCGTGCCCCCAGCCGCGCCCCTCGAACCGCACCACACCGTCCTGGGCGACCGGGACGAACAGCGTGCTCTTCAGGGCATCGTACCCGATGAGCCGCCGGAAGTCGGCCCCCCGGAGGGTAGCGGTTCCGCGCGAGTGCTCGACAGCGAGCCGCGCGACGCGGAACGAGGGGCTCCGCTCGAGCACGGTGAGCCGCGTCACCTGTCCGACCTCGATCCCGCCCCGGCGAAGCCGCTCTCCGATCACCGTGAGGGGGAGGGTCATCGTCCACGTGTAGTTCGGCGACTCCATGGAGAACTCGTCCCGCACTCCCTCGAGCGGCGGGACGCCGTCGCCCGAGAAGACGCTCTGGGCGGCCTCGGTGAAGCCGCCCGAGTCCGAGTGGTAGAACGTGGGGAACACCCGGCCCTGCCAGGTCAGCACCTGCCCGGCCGTCGTCCGCGCGGCCTCTCGCGCGGGCGAGCCCTCGACCGCCCAGCCGGCGAAATTCTGGTCCTGGTTGCTCGCGACGACATGGTAGGCGCGCCCGGCGGCGCGGCCCTGCTGGAAGACCGCGTAGGTACGCGCCACGACCGCGAGAGCCCGGAGCGCCTCGGCGGGCCACCGCTCGGAGGCCTCGCCGCGCACGGTCCCGGCGATGTACTCCTCCATGGGCAGCTCGTTCACGAGGAGCAGACCTTCGGGCTGGCGCCAGATCTCCAGCACGCCGATGTAGTCACGGGCCCCGATCCGGAGGGGCCCGCGGCGCGTCTCGAGCCGGATGCGGGCGAGGTCCACTCGCCGCGCCCCCACCAGATCCAGACCGGCGCCGGCCGGGATCACCCGCAGGATGCGCGGCCCCGGCACGCTGAAGAGCACGCGGCCGGCCGCCGGATCGCTCACCGTCAACGTGTCCGCCACGCCGATCTCCACGTGGCGCCAGCCCTCGCCGAGCGCGATCCGGATCGGCTCCAGCGCGGAGGCCGGCTGCGCAGCGCCGATCACGCCGGCCAGCGCCAGGACGGCAGCCGCGATCGCCCGCCCCGCGACGAGGCGGTGAGTCCAGCCGCTTCGCCATCCGGTCATCGGCGGGAGAGCAGCGCCAGGATCAGCGTGAGGACCACACTCACGAGGATCGACGTCGTCAACGGGAAGTAGAAGGACCAGTTGCCGCGCTCGACGTGGAAGTCGCCCGGCAGCCGCCCGAGGAAGGGAATCTTCGCGCCGGCGGATCCGGCCAGCCACAGGCCGCCGCCGACGAGGACGAGCACGACCCCGAGGAGCACCAGCGTCCGACCGAAGTCCGCCATGGAGCCGGGCTACTCCAGGGAGAGCTGGAGAGGGCCTTCACTCGCGCGATGACCGAGGTGGCGATAGGCGGCTGGCGTCGCGCGGCGGCCGCTCGGCGTCCGCACGATCAGGCCGATCTTGAGGAGGTAGGGCTCGACCAGCTCCGCCAGCGTCTCCGCGTCGTCGTTGATGGTCGCGGCGATTGCCTCGAGACCCACCGGGCCGCCACCGTAGTGCTCGACGATGGCCTGGAGGAAGCGGCGGTCGAGCCGGTCCAGGCCTCGCGTGTCGACGCCCTCCATGGTGAGCGAGGCGTCGGCGACGGCGGCCGTGATCCGCCCGTCGCCCTTCACCTGGGCGAAATCCCGCACGCGCCGCAGCAGGCGGTTGGCGATCCGCGGGGTGCCCCGGGCCCGCCGCGCGATCTCGGCCGCCCCCGCCGCCTCGACCGGCACGCCGAGGATGCCCGCCGACCGGACCACGATGCGGGCCAGCTCCTCGTCGCCGTAGAAATCCAGATGATGGAAGATCCCGAACCGCTCGCGGAGCGGCGCGCTCAGCATGCCCGGCCGCGTGGTGGCGCCGATCAGTGTGAAGGGCTTCAGCGGGATCCGCATCGTCCGGGCGTGCATGCCGCGCTCGATGACGAAGTTGACCTCGAAGTCCTCCATCGCCGGATAGAAGAGCTCCTCCACGACTCGCGGCAGCCGATGGATCTCGTCCACGAACAGCACGTCGCGCAGCTCGAGACTCGTGAGGACGCCCATCAGATCGTCGCCGCGCTCGAGCGCCGGCCCGGACGTGCTCTTGAGCCCGCTCCCCATCTCGTTGGCCAGGATGATGGAGAGCGTGGTCTTGCCGAGGCCCGGCGGGCCGTACAGGAGCACGTGATCGAGGCAC